>NZ_BJLL01000068.1:0-13087 GCF_007996925.1 Enterococcus sp. NBRC 3427
TTTCATTGGGGTATAGCCAAGCGGTAAGGCAAGGGACTTTGACTCCCTCATGCGTTGGTTCGAATCCAGCTACCCCAGTATAGCACAACCGTAGGCTCTCGTTAGTTCGAGAGCTCTTTTTTTTGCTTTGCTACCTTGTTCCTTGAAGATTCTGTCAATTTAAGATAGAGTTAAGTTAACAAAAAGAATTGGAGGGGTCAAAATGAAGTGGAAAGAAAAAGTAGACGAAGCAGCTGAAAAGTTATATGACTTGGTCAAATCAGAAAAATACGATATCGAAGTGAACATTCCTAAAAAAGGCGAAAAAGCAGTCCATGTAAAATCAAAACGCCCAACGAATCATACAAAAAAATGGATGGCTAAAAACCGCTAATAATAACAAAAGATCCATAAATCGGCGTTTTCAGCGATTATAGGGTCTTTTGTTATTTTCTCAATTGGACATATCTAGAAAATGAATTCTATTAATAGGAATGGGAAGAAAGATTTGTACCTACATCATCTGTTTATGGATAGAATCCTTTATCTTTTTCAGTTGTGAATCAGGTATATACCAGTTATAATAGAAGAAACGAAAGGACGGGTGTACGTTATGTCGAATCAATTACCTGTATATATACAGATTCATGACCAATTAAAAAATGAAATCGAACAAGGTATATGGAAAGTCGGAGACCGTCTTCCTTCAGAAAGAGAATTAGCAGTGAAATTCAATGTCAGCCGTATGACGTTGAGACAAGCAATTCAAAACTTGGCAGATGAAGGAATCTTAGAAAGAAAGATCGGTTCGGGTACATATGTTGCGCGAGAAAAAGTACAAGAAAAGATGTCTGGCGCGACAAGTTTTACAGAAATCATGGAATCGCAAAATAGAGTACCGTCTAGTCGAACAATCTCTTACTTTTTGACTTCGCCAAGCTCAAGTGAAATGGAAAAACTAAACTTGAGTAAAGATGACACGATCTTGCGAATGGAACGTATTCGTTTTGCAGACGATGTCCCTATTTGTTTTGAAGTAGCCAGTGTTCCGCAAAAATTGATCGATGGCTACAGCAAAGCAGAGATTACTGAATCGCTGTATCGCACATTAGAAGAAAAAGGCGGAAAAAAAATCGGTCCAGCGAATCAAACGATTACTGCTGTATTGGCTTCTGAGAAAATCGCAGACTATTTAGAGGTGAAACGAGGAGATGCAGTTCTTCGTTTGCGTCAGATTTCCTATTTTGAAGATGGTACGCCATTTGAGTATGTGCGTACGCAATATGTAGGAAATCGTTTTGAGTTTTATTTGGAAAAATAAAAAACAGGTGATCCCTGATTCCTTATTCGAAAAAAAGAGAATCAGAATCACCTGTTTTTATATATGATCAGTTATCAGTTGCTCGTGATAAGAAACAGGGCCTTCTTCAAATTGGACTTGCCCGTTCAGCAGCTCAATGATGGATTCTTTAAAGCTGTCAGCATTTTTTTCATCCACTGCACAGATGACGATGACCTGATCAGTGTATTGGATTTCTTTTATGAAAAAATGCTGTAGTTCAAGATAATTTTGTAATTTTCCTAGTTGCGGATACGTGATCACGATGGAGATCTCCTGTTGCAAGGTACCTTCTACGATTCCAATGTCGGACAATGCTTGAGAGACCGCATGAGTGTATGCTCGTATCAATCCGCCCGTGCCGAGTTTCGTTCCTCCAAAATATCGAGTGACTACTGCAACTACATTGATCAGTTGATTTTTTTTGAGGACTTCCAACATCGGTACGCCCGCCGTTCCACTTGGTTCGCCATCATCGCTGCTTCGTTGGATCTCATTTTTTTCGCCAATGACGAAGGCACTGCAGTTATGGTTTGCTTTCCAATGTTCTTTTTTTATTTCTTGGATGAAGTTTTTCGCTTCTTCTTCTGATTCTATTCGTTTAAGAGAACAGACAAAGCGTGATTTCTTGATTTCGATCTCACTTTGTCCATTTTCTTTGATTGTACGATAACGTTCGATCATCTTGTCACCTCTTTTTTTTCGGTTGCTTTATTCAGTATAAAGAAAGTTCTAGGTTGTTTCAACACTATAACGGTTGCGCAATTGCTGTAGTATGCGATAATAAAGACAAAGGCAGGTGGATCCGGGGATGAAGGAACGAATGAAAAAGTATGATGCAATTACGCATTATTTGAAAAACAACGGCGGCTCCCAAGTAACATTAACCTTTACACAATTTGATGAACTGTTGTTTCCCAGTAACGGACTTCCCAAAACAGCCAGGGAAAGCACAGATTGGTGGGCAAATGACTATAAACATCCAGAAAAGGGTGCCTACGGCTGGTTAAATGCAGGCTATGAAGTAGTGGTCATCAATTTGGATAAAGAATATGTCGTATTCAATAAATTAGTGAAATCTAGCTGGCTATTTGATTAAATAAACCGTGTTTAGAAAACGTTGACAAATTTCTTTCTTTTTATATAATAGAGTAACAGACGCTAAGAAAACGTTTGCGTAGTCTGTTTTAAAAAGGAGAGAAAAGTATGGCTAAAAAAACAATCATGCTTGTATGTTCGGCTGGTATGAGCACAAGTTTGCTCGTAACAAAAATGCAAAAAGCTGCGGAAGCAAAAGGAATCGATTCTGATATTTTCGCTGTGTCAGCTTCTGATGCAGATAATAATCTTGCAAATAAAGATGTAGATGTACTGTTATTAGGACCTCAAGTTCGCTTTATGAAAGCTGATTTTGAAAAACGTCTGGAACCAAAAGGCATTCCTTTAGACGTCATCAATATGGCTGATTATGGAATGATGAATGGCGAAAAAGTATTAGACCAAGCAATTACATTGATTGGTGAATAAATAGATTATATAGAACTATCGAACAAGCAATCCAAAAAAAAGATTGCTTGTTTTTTCGTATATTTTTTTAGGGCGAATGATATGAATCATTTTTGGGGCAGAAGGCTTCTTACGAGAGAGATTGAAGCAATGGACTGTGAGGAGGGAAACTTACCAAATTATAAGAAGATTGCAGCAGTAGAACATTTAAGTAACAGGATTCTTTGTCATCGTTGTGGAGTGAAAACGCCTTTCTTTGAGGGACAGCTTGCAGACTATGGCTATTTTTGCATACATTGCTTGTCTTTAGGGCGATGCGACAATCAACAAGAGTTATATTTATTTGATCAGCCAAAAGCAGAATCTCGAGAAGTCGTCTTTTCTTGGACAGGACAGCTTACTGAAAAACAAACGGAAATCGCAGAGAGGATACTTTATCATTCAGAAAAAAAACACCATCTTATTTGGGCGGTAACAGGTGCAGGAAAAACAGAAATGCTTTATCCGATTTTAGTGAAAACGTTAAAAGCTGGAGGAAGAGTAGCCATTTGTACACCGCGAATCGACGTTTGTAATGAATTGTTTTTACGTTATCGTCCTGTTTTTCCAGAAGAAACAATCATGTTGCTCCATGGGAATACAACAACAGCTTATACCTTTAGTTCTTTTGTTATCTGTACGATTCATCAGCTATACCGTTTTTATCGATCCTTTGACTTATTAGTAATTGATGAGATCGATGCTTTTCCTTATAGCGGGGACGCTGGGCTAGCTCACGCTGTGCAAACAGCAATCAAACCAGACGGCCGATTCATCTACTTAAGTGCCACGCCTGATGAGAAGTTACTAAAGGAAATCAAGCAGACATTTGAGCTCCACAAACTTGCCTTGCGCTTTCATCGGCGCTTGCTTCCTGAACCCGTACTTGTTTTCATGAATAATTGGCGACAAAAATGTGGGAACAAAAAGAAAATCAACTCTTTGGTGCGAATCATTCAGCAACTAATCAAAGAAAACCGTATCCTTTTATTTTGTCCAAGTATTACGATGATGCATCGTTTAAAAGTCACACTGCAAGAAGCTTTTCCAGAATATGAGATAACAGATGTTTCTTCACAAGACGATCAACGGGCAAAAAAAGTTCAGAAAATGCGAGAAGCAACATACGAGATACTGTTAACCACGATGATCTTAGAAAGAGGAGTCACATTTGAAAGAATCTCTGTCATCGTTTTAGGAGCAGATCATCCAGTTTTTACTAAATCCTCTTTGGTGCAAATCGCAGGAAGAGCTGATCGTAAAGGTCCTTATACGAACAGTCGGGTCTATTTTTTCTATGAAGAAAAAACTTCAGCTATTCGAAAAGCCTGTCAAGAAATCAAAGAAATGAACGAAGAAGGGAAGAAGATGCTGTGAGATGTAGTTGCTGCAGTAAAGACATCATCCAAAATTTAACATTCAGCGAGATCATCGGTGTGTCGAAATATAGACTTCCTCAGACATGTTCAGTTTGTCGCGCACAATTCCATTTATTGGAAGCAAAAGGTTGTGCAGGTTGTCAAAAACCAATCAATTTGAAATACGAGGATACGAAAAAGAAAGCAAAGACTAGTTTCGTTTACTGCAACGACTGTCAAGAATGGAAGAAGAAATATCCTGCATATGATTTTCAACACCGCGCCTTTTTTACGTACGATGAAAAGATGCAAGCTTGGATCAATCGGTACAAGTTTATGGGAGACATCCGATTAGCAGGGACTTTTGCATATAAATGGACTCAGATAAAAAAAGATTACCCGGCATATGTTTATTGTCCAATACCTTTATCTGAAAAAAGGTGGCTAGAAAGAGGATTCAATCAAGTAAGTGAGATGTTGAAAGCAGCAAAAATTCCTTTTCAGATGCTACTCAAAAGAGAGCAGCATCTGCTTGCTCAAGCAAAAAACACGCGAAAGGAAAGATTGGAGATGCCTCAACCTTTTGAGCTTGCTGTACCTCTTTCTAAGATACAACATAAAAAAATATTGATTATTGACGATGTCTATACAACAGGTCAGACACTTTTTCATGCAGCAGATTGCTTGCAGACCGCACAGCCGAAAATCATCCGAACCATTTCTTTGGCAAGATGAATCAGATGTGGAAATTTGATAGCGATTTAATTTGCAAATAACCTAGAGTTCGATATAATAGAATTAAGAAGAGGGAAAGAGTGGTCCTTCTCCTTCTTGATTGTGGTAGACGAAAGGGGTAATTTTTATGTTTAGATATAATGTACGCGGCGAAAATATCGAAGTAACTGAAGCGATTCGCGACTACGTTGAGAAAAAAGTAGGCAAACTAGAACGCTATTTCAGTGACGCACCCGATGCTACGGCGCATGTGAACTTAAAAGTTTATACAGAAAAAACAGCAAAAGTGGAAGTAACGATCCCATTACCTTATCTTGTATTACGTGCCGAAGAAACTTCTCCAGATCTATACGCAAGTATCGATTTGGTTGTTGACAAATTGGAACGCCAAATCCGCAAATTCAAAACAAAAATCAATCGTAAATCCCGTGAAACGGGCATGAATACTGCAGATGCTGCTGTTTTATTCAATGGAGAGGAAGAAAACGAAAACGATTCTGAATTAGATATCGTACGTACAAAACGCCTTTCATTGAAACCAATGGACAGTGAAGAAGCAGTCTTACAAATGAACATGCTGGGACATAACTTCTTTATTTTTGAAGATGCAGAAACAAATGGTACAAGTATCGTTTACCGCCGAAAAGATGGAAAATACGGATTGATCGAAACAGACTGATCAGCCATACTTAAATAACATCAAAAACTTGCAGCAGCTGTCAATAGCTGCCGCAAGTTTTTTTGAGTTCGTCTCTTTTCTAGTTAAAATATGAATAAATTATGAAGTTCTTACTTTAATACGATTAAGATATTTCAATTATCTATAACTAATGATAAAATGAAAAGTAGAGTCTACATAGTCTGGATAATACACAGAAGGAAAAGGAGATTACACAACGCATGGCCAATTTGATTCGTTCACTTATCGAAAACGATAAGAAAGAACTAAAACGTTTAGATAGCATTGCAAAAAAAGTTGAATCATACGCTGACCAAATGGCAGCATTAACTGATGAACAATTACAAGCAAAAACTGCTGAATTCAAGGGCAGATACCAAAAAGGAGAAACATTAGATCAATTACTTCCGGAAGCTTTTGCAGTCGTTCGGGAAGCAGCAAAACGTGTATTGGGGTTATATCCATACCACGTACAATTGATGGGTGGGATCGTGCTTCACGATGGGAATATCCCTGAAATGCGTACTGGTGAAGGTAAAACCTTGACCGCAACGATGCCGGTGTATCTGAATGCTTTGACTGGCGAAGGGGTCCACGTAGTTACCGTCAATGAATATTTAGCAACCCGTGACTCGACGGAAATGGGCGAGCTTTATAATTTCTTAGGATTGACAGTTGGGTTGAATATCAACTCAAAATCTTCGGATGAAAAACGCGAGGCTTATAATTGCGATATCACTTATAGCACAAATAATGAATTAGGATTTGACTATTTGAGAGACAACATGGTCGTTTACCGCCATCAAATGGTACAACGTCCGCTGAATTATGCCATTGTCGATGAAGTTGACTCGATCTTGATTGATGAAGCGAGAACGCCGCTGATCATTTCAGGGCAAGCAGAAAAATCAACAGCTTTATATACAAGAGCAGACAACTTCGTGAAACGTTTGAAAGAAGAAGAAGATTACAAAATCGATGTACAATCAAAAACAATCAGTTTAACTGAAGCAGGGATCGAAAAAGCTGAAGAAACATTCGGTTTGGACAACTTATATGACATTGAAAATACTGCATTGACCCATCACTTGGATCAAGCATTGAGAGCCAACTACATCATGCTTTTAGACATCGATTATGTTGTTCAAGATGGAAAAGTATTGATTGTTGACCAATTTACGGGCCGGATCATGGATGGACGCCGTTATTCAGATGGTCTTCATCAAGCAATCGAAGCTAAAGAAGGCGTAGAGATCGAAGACGAAACGAAAACGATGGCGACGATTACTTTCCAGAACTATTTCCGTATGTACAAGAAACTTGCGGGGATGACTGGTACAGCTAAGACAGAAGAAGAAGAGTTCAGAGAGATTTATAATATTCAAGTATACCAAATTCCGACAAACCGTCCGGTCATCCGTGACGATCGTCCAGATTTGCTTTACCCAACATTACAAAGCAAGTTCCATGCTGTCGTACAAGATATCAAAGATCGCTACCGCAAAGGACAGCCTGTCCTAGTCGGAACTGTTGCGGTTGAAACATCTGAGTTATTATCAGATATGCTGAATCAAGAACGTATTCCTCATGAAGTACTGAATGCGAAAAATCACTTTAAAGAAGCAGAGATCATCATGAATGCGGGTCAAAAAGGCGCAGTGACGATTGCTACCAACATGGCTGGTCGGGGAACAGATATCAAGCTAGGGCTTGGCGTAAGAGAACTTGGTGGCCTAGCAGTTATCGGGACAGAACGACATGAATCTCGTCGTATCGATAACCAGCTTCGAGGACGTGCAGGACGTCAAGGAGACCCTGGTATGTCACAATTCTACTTGTCTTTAGAAGATGATTTGATGAAACGATTCGGTTCAGAACGAATCAAAGCTTTCTTAGATCGAATGAAGATCGGTGACGAAGACGCTGTGATCCAAAGCAAGATGCTGACGAAGCAAGTAGAATCTGCACAAAAACGCGTAGAAGGAAACAACTACGACACACGTAAGAACGTCTTGCAATACGATGACGTGATGCGTGAGCAACGTGAAGTAATCTATAAACAGCGTCAAGAAGTAATCATGGAAGAAAAAAGCTTATCTAAACCACTGATGAATATGGTCAAACGGACAATCAGTCGTGTGGTAGATGCGCATACACAATTAGAAAAAGAAAATTGGAATTTGGAAAGTATCGTCGATTTTGCTGGCAGCACGCTTGTCCATGAAGACAGTATTTCCCTTACAGATATCGAAGGAAAAACCCCTCAAGAAATCAAAGAATATCTAAACGAACGAGCACAAGAAGTATTCAATACCAAAGCAGCTCAATTGAACGGACCAGAGCAACTGCTGGAATTCGAAAAAGTCGTGATCTTACGTGTCGTGGATTCTAAATGGACAGATCATATCGATGCAATGGACCAATTACGTCAGTCAATCGGCTTGCGCGCCTATGGTCAAAACAATCCATTAGTCGAATACCAAACAGAAGGCTACAAGATGTTCGAAGATATGGTAGGTGCCATTGAATATGAAGTCACTCGTATCTTCATGAAAGCTGAGATCCGTCAAAACGTACAGCGTGAGCAAGTTTCTCAAGGAACAGCTTCTCACTCAGAAGATGGAGATGCCAAAGAAAATAGTAATACTAGCGCGAAAAAACAACCAATCCATGTGAACAAGGTTGGTAGAAATGATCCTTGTCCTTGTGGAAGCGGGAAAAAATATAAGAACTGTCACGGAAAAGATGCAAACTAATTTCTGACAGCAGGATTGGTGAGACAAATTCTTTTTTAAAGAATTCGTCTCACCTTCTTTCTGTTATTTGCCGATTCTGTTAGACTAGATATAATGAAAAAAGTATAGTGAAAGAAGGAAAAAAACATGGAAATATCCGAAATTCGAAATCTCCTGACAGAAATGCAGGAAAAGGTCACAAGCTTCAGGAGGTCTCTTTGACTTAGACCAGCTGGAAGAAGACATTGCGGAAGCAGAAGCAAAAATGGCTGAACCTGGTTTTTGGGATGATAGCGAAGCTGCTCAAAAAGTGATCAGTGAAAATAATGCAAATAAAGAGACCTATGATCAATTCCATTCTCTTGCTGAAGAACTGGAAGAAATCGAATTGATGGTGGAGATGTTGCAGGAAGAACCTGATGCAGCAATGCAAGAAGAAGCAGAAACACGTATCAATGCGCTAGATGAAAAAATGAAGACATATGAATTATCTATGTTGTTAGATGGTCCTTATGATCGAAACAACGCCATCGTTGAATTGCATCCAGGGGCTGGCGGAACGGAGTCCCAAGATTGGGGCAGTATGCTTTTACGTATGTATACACGCTGGGCAGAGCAGCATGGGTATCAAGTAGAGACACTAGATTATCAAGCAGGTGATGAAGCAGGAATCAAGAGTGTGACCCTACTGATCAAAGGACACAACGCATTTGGTTATCTGAAATCAGAAAAAGGTGTTCATCGCCTTGTACGTATCTCGCCTTTTGACTCAGCGAAACGACGTCATACTTCTTTTTGTTCGGTAGATGTGATGCCAGAGCTTGATGAAACGATCGATATAGAAATCAATCCAGATGATTTGAAGATCGACACATATCGGGCAAGTGGCGCAGGTGGTCAGCACATCAATAAGACAGAATCCGCTGTACGAATCACTCACTTGCCTACAGGAACAGTAGTAGCGAGTCAGGCACAACGTTCACAATTGAAAAACCGTGAACAAGCGATGGGGATGCTGAAAGCTAAGCTTTACCAATTAGAAGTGGAAAAGAAAGAACAAGAAGCAGCTGCACTGCGAGGAGAACAAAAAGAAATCGGCTGGGGATCACAGATCCGTTCTTATGTTTTCCATCCATATTCTATGGTAAAAGACCATCGGACAAACGTAGAGACAGGAAATGTCCAAGCTGTTATGGATGGATATCTTGATTTATTTATTGACGGCTATTTGAAAATGCATCTGTAATAAGAGCCCTTTGTTAAATTGAAATAAAATTGTAAGATTTTGCAAGCAAGTTGAAACATTGCCATGCTATAATAGCTAAAGACTGAAAAAGATATGGAGAGAACGCCATGATTGAAATGAAGGATGTAATGAAGAAGTACTCAAACGGTACCACTGCTATCCGCAATCTCTCGATTGTCATCGAACAAGGAGAGTTTGTTTATGTTGTTGGTCCGTCTGGAGCTGGTAAATCTACATTCATCAAATTGATGTATCGAGAAGAAAAAGCTTCAAAAGGAACTTTGAACGTCGCAGGTCATGATCTAATAGCCATCAAAAACCGCGAAGTTCCTTATCTACGCAGAGAAATCGGCGTGGTGTTCCAAGACTATAAATTATTGCCAAGAAAAACAGTATATGAAAATGTTGCGTACGCCATGCAAGTTATCGGCAGAAAACCTCGGGATATCAAAAAACGAGTAATGGAAGTGCTGGATCTTGTTGGTTTGAAACACAAAGTCCGAGTCTTTCCTAGCGAATTATCTGGTGGGGAACAACAACGTGTTTCTATTGCCCGAGCAATCGTAAATACGCCTAAAGTACTTATCGCGGATGAACCGACAGGGAATCTGGATCCGGAAAACTCATGGGAAATCATGAAACTATTAGATCGGATCAATGCACAAGGAACAACTGTCGTGATGGCTACACATAACAGTACGATCGTAAATACGATTCGACACCGAGTAATTGCTATCGAAAACGGCCGCATTATTCGAGACCAAGCGGAAGGGGAATATGGATACGATGATTAGAACCTTTTTCCGCCATTTATTAGAAAGTATCAAGAGTTTGAAACGTAACGGCTGGATGACAGTCGCTTCAGTCAGTGCGGTAACGATCACGTTGACTTTAGTTGGCGTATTCATGGCGGTCATCATGAACGCAACCAAATTAGCACAAGATATAGAAGGAAACGTGGATGTATCTGTGTTCGTAGACATTGGTACAAAAGACGAAGAGATGAAAAAACTAGAAAAAGAATTAAATGACTTAGATCATGTCAAGAAAGTCGAATTTTCAAGCAAAGAACAGGAATTGAAGAAAATCCAAAACGAAATGGGTGATTCTTGGAAATTGTTTGAAGGGGATAATAACCCGTTATATGATGTATACGTAGTAAGTGCTACCGATCCTTCTTATACAAAACAAGTAGCAGAAAAAGCGGCAGATTTGAAGAATGTTTCCCGTTCTGATTACGGTGGGGCTTCCTCAGATCGGATTTTCCAAATTGCTGGTGCAGTTCGAACATGGGGATTAGTTGCGGCGGCATTGCTGTTGTTTGTAGCAATGTTTCTCATTTCTAACACGATTCGGATCACGATTTTATCTAGACAGCGTGAAATCCAAATCATGCGTTTAGTAGGGGCAAAAAATGGATATATCCGCTGGCCATTTTTCCTTGAAGGTGGTTGGATCGGCTTAATCGGTGCCATTCTTCCGATACTGATCATTACATTTGGTTACGCATGGTTTTACCAATTGATCAATCCGTCATTATTACGATCTCATTATTCATTGATCCATCCAGAAAATATCGTTTGGAAAATCAATCTTTTGATGGTCGGTATTGGTGTGATCATTGGTTCACTCGGCTCGATCATCTCTATGAGACGTTTCTTGAAATTCTAGTGCCACAAGATAAATATAATCAGAAAGTTGGACGATTTCGTTCCAGCTTTCTTTTTTTATTGGCTAGGTGGAGTAAATGGGGCGGCTTTTTTCCCTTTACTTTAAAAAACAACTTGGGTATTCTTAAGTTGGTAGAAAAAGAGGTGAAGCCGTGAAAATTATCGTTGACAATTTTTTTACGATCCTTTTGATTATGAATATTTTGCTTTCCTTTATTATCGTTTTTCGAGAAAGAAAGGAAACTGCGCAAACATGGGCATGGCTGCTCGTTTTGATGTTCATTCCAGTTGTAGGATTTATTTTATATATTTTTTTAGGAAGAGGGATTTCCAAAGAGAAAATCTTTGATTTGAAGATCCAAGGGAAAATCGGTAAGAATCTAGAAATCGAAGAAGACAAACAAGCATTGATGCGAGGACTTTATCCTCATCCGCCTACTGGACAAGTAGATGTGAAACAATTGATCTATATGCTTACTGTATTTGAAAGTACGCTTTATACGACTAAAAATGAAATCACTTTATTTACAGATGGTCGTGAAAAATTCGATGCGCTGATCGAGGATATCAAACAGGCAGAAGACCACATCCATTTCCAGTATTATATTTACCGCAGTGATGCATTAGGTGAAGAAGTTCGAGAGGCATTGACAGAGGCAGCAAGACGCGGAGTAAAAGTCAGAGTCCTTCTTGATGCATGGGGTTCCACACAAGTTTCTTCTAGTTTTTTTCAGAATTTAAAAAAAGCTGGCGGAGAAGTCGCATTTTTCTTTCCTCTATTCGTTCCGTATATCAATCCTCGAATCAATTATCGCAATCATCGTAAAATCGTAGTGATTGATGGGAAAATCGGATATACAGGTGGGTTCAATGTTGGGAACGAATATCTAGGATTGGTAAAGAAATTTGGTTATTGGCGAGACAATCATTTGCGTATCTACGGAGAAGCGGTTTACACCTTGCAAAACCGTTTTTTGATGGACTGGAATTCTCAGCATACAAAAGAAGTAGGTTATTCACCGGAATTTTTCCCGACCATTCATTCTACAGGTGATATGGCTGTTCAAATCGTGACAAGCGGACCAGATACCGAACATGAACAAATCAAAATGACATATTTGAAAATGATTTCGTTAGCCAAACGGGAGATATTGATCCAAACGCCGTATTACATACCGGATGGATCGATTCATGAGGCATTGAAGTTGGCTCTTCTCTCAGGCGTAAAAGTCCATATCCAAATACCTAACAAACCAGATCATCTTCTCGTTTACTGGGCAACGTATTCTTTCGCTGCAGAGCTGATCGAGTATGGGGCAAGAATTGAAACATATGAAAATGGATTTATCCATGCAAAGACGATGATTATCGATGGCGGCATCGTTTCCGTTGGTTCAGCTAATATCGACGTTCGCTCATTTAGATTGGATTTTGAGGTCAATACACTGATCTATGATGAACGAATGGCTTCACGCGTAAGAAAAGCATTCTTTGAAGATTCAAAGATTTCGACGCATCTCACAAAAGAAGTGTATGAAAACCGAGGAATGATGATTAAGATGAAAGAAGGATTAGCAAGACTGATTTCGCCGCTCCTTTAAAATACAAAAAGGACAGGAGAGCCATCAATAGATGGAGATCTCGTGTCCTTTTCTCTCGGGGCCATTTCTGAGAGTACGTCAGAAATGGAGAAAGCGTCTCGCATGAGCGAAATTAACTTTGGGGTATCTCTTGTTTTTTGGGGAAAGCAAGAAATAAGCTAATATATGCTATTAAAAGAGACACATTTCAAAGCCAGTAT
>NZ_BJLL01000069.1:0-12734 GCF_007996925.1 Enterococcus sp. NBRC 3427
TCCTTATTTCTTGAAGCTGACCACTTCTGTCACAACCTCTTGCCTATTTATAATTCTGGAATATGATTTTCCCCTCGAGCCACAGCTCTTGCGGTGTATATTTGTCTTTTCCATTTATGAATACTGTTCCATCTGCTTCAATCGTTACTTCAGTCCCAATCCACATATTAGTAGACAGAGCGAGAAGATTTTTTCTTTTTCCTCTTCCTTTTTTTCCAAATTGCAAGGCATCGGTTATCTCTTCTGTCCAATGAGATTTCACGTATTTTACTTCCCCGTTTTCAAATGTAACTTTCAAAATATTCGCTATATTTTCTACTTTTACTGCTTTAGGAAACGACTCCTCCATTTTTTTCACTTTCCTTCCATTAGCATTTAGTATGCGCTTTCTTATTGTTGTAAGTATATCATAGTTTATTCTATTATCAAAAAACGTATTCATTCCATTAAGGAATATTTTATCAAACAAGTTGAATTGTTTTCCTCCTTTGCACCTTTTACTATAGATAGGTAAAGACAACTAAGGAGGAATTTCTCATGACAGATCAACCGTATGATTTAAGAAAAGTCATCGAAGAACTAAAAACACTTCCAGGTCAATATCACGAAACAGATATTGAAATCGATCCTGAAGCAGAATTATCTGGTGTTTACCGTTATATCGGTGCTGGCGGTACAGTAAAACGTCCGACTCAAGAAGGACCAGCTATGACTTTCAACAATATCAAAGGTTTCCCCGGCACACGTGTGAACATCGGGACAATGGCTAGTCGTAAACGTGTAGGCGAAATTTTGCACCATGATTATCGAACACTTGGCCGTTTCTTGAAAGACGCTGTAGAAAATCCAATCAAACCTGTGAAAGTAGACAAAGCAGACGCTCCAGCACAAGAAGTCGTTCATCTATCTACCGATGCAGACTTCGATATTCGCAACATTTTGCCTGCACCTAAAAACACTCCTGAAGATGCAGGTCCATACATCACAATGGGTGTAGTCTTAGGATCAGATCCAGAAAAAACAATGAGCGATGTAACGATCCATCGTATGGTCCTAGAAGACAAAGATACGATCGGCATGTACATCATGCCTGGTGGGCGCCACATTGGTCACTTCCAAAAACAATTTGAAGCATTGAATAAACCAATGCCTATCACTATCAATATTGGTTTAGATCCAGCAATTGCCATTGGTACGACTTTCGAACCACCTACCACTCCACTTGGCTACAACGAACTATGGTGTGCAGGAGCTTTGCGTAACGAACCTATTCAAATCGTTGATGGTGTAGCAGTCGATGAAGTGGGTATTGCTCGTGCTGAATTCATTATTGAAGCAGAAATCATGCCAAATGAAACAATGCAAGAAGATATCAACACGAACTCGGGGAAAGCAATGCCAGAATTTCCTGGCTATACTGGGGATGCTAATCCAGCTGTGCAAGTAGTGAAAGTCAAAGCAGTTACTCACCGAAAAGACAATCCAATCATGCAAACAACGATTGGTCCAAGTGAAGAACACGTATCTATGGCCGGTATTCCTACAGAAGCAAGTATTCTTGCCTTGGTTGATAAAGCTATTCCAGGAAAAGTAGTAAATGTCTACAATCCTCCTGCAGGTGGCGGTAAATTGATGACCATCATGCAGATCCGTAAAGAAAACGAAGCGGATGAAGGTATTCAACGCCAAGCAGCTATTCTTGCTTTATCAGCCTTCAAAGAATTGAAGACAGTCATTTTAGTCGATGAAGATGTTGATATTTTCGACATGAACGATGTAGTTTGGACTTTCAACACTCGTTTCCAAGGAGATAAAGACGTCATTGTGATCCCAGGAATGAGAAACCATCCATTGGACCCATCAGAATTACCAGAATATAATCCTGGCTCTATTCGTTTCCGTGGGATGAGTGCAAAAACTATCTTTGACGGTACAGTTCCTTTCGATATGAAAGAACATTTTGTACGTGCAAAATTCCAAGAAGTAGAAGATTGGGAAAAATATTTGAAATAATGAACGATCTGCAACTGTTTTGACATCATAAAAAGGAGTGCGGAAAATGGAACAATTGGCACAACGGAAGAAAAAAATCGTGATTGGTGTAAGTGGCGCTTCAGGCACCATTTATGCCATCAACCTAGTGAAGAAACTAAAAGAATATCCGATGGTAGAAACACACGGAATCATCAGTCCATGGGCAAAACAGAACTTAAAGCTGGAATCTGACTTATCACTAACTGAATTCGAAAGCCTGTTTGATTACCATTATTCAAACAAAGATTTAGGTGCTGCTGTCGCCAGCGGATCATTTTTGACCGATGGAATGATCATCGTACCGGCAAGTATGAAAACAGTCGCAGGTATCTCTGTTGGTTTAGGCGACAACCTGATTGCACGTGCTGCTGATGTAACAATGAAGGAGCAGCGAAAGTTAGTCATTGTTCCTCGTGAAACGCCATTAAATGCCATTCACTTGGAAAACTTGACTAAATTAGCACGACTAGGTGTGCAAATCATACCACCGATCCCCGCTTTTTATAATCAGCCTCAAACGATCCAAGATCTTGTTGATCACCATACAATGAAACTTTTGGATCAATTTGGGATTGTAAATGAGCATTCAAAACGTTGGCAAGGTGATTAATATGGAAAAAGAAACGATAGTTGAAGTAACAAAACTAGGTTTCACGATCCAAGCTGCTGTTAAAGTAATTGGTAAAGACTTATTGATTACTTTAACAGGCGGAGATACACCACATATCGGAACAGTCACTACATTTTCACGTAATACAGAGATCCAAACTGTACGTTTCCCTAGCCACGATGGTCGGTTCCATAAAGACGATGTCTTAGCCGAAAAAATAGCTGTGATCATCAAAAATGCCGTTCCGGGAAGCTGTACGATCACTTCTGGTATCCATGTTGACCATATCTCCAATGCACAAATCAACGCCTCTTTTCCGATGTCAGAAGAGTTAGGTTACAAGATTTTAGATTGGTTAGAAAAAACAGATTTCCATATCAAAGAACCAGTTTATTATAAAGATGGTGAAAAACCATTATGAAAGAAGAGGTTGTGAAATCAGCGTTATGAGCGAATACCGAGGGTCAGCTGATTGAACACCGTTTATCAAGAGGTTGTGACAAAGCCGCTTCGTTTCGAGTAGTAAGAAAAATTTTGTAAACATGGGTTTCCACATTTTTGCATAAATTTGACTTACTACCGAGAAACTGGCTTTTGAACACCGTTTATCAAGAGGTTGTGACACATCTTTTGTCATAACCTCTTGTTTTTATTTTTGCTTCACTGTAACTGCTACGATATCACCAATATCTTTACCAATGTTTTTACGAATATCTTTTCGTAGTCCAAGGATATAGCAGACCGAACCATCTAAATTTTTCACGCCCATATTCACGATACTGCCTTCGTACGGCACATTGTCAAAAGTTGCTTTGACTTTCACTCTTCCAGCACCGAATTCTTCTCTTATATCATATGGAAAAACAATATACGCGCCACCCTTACCGACTTCGGAAGCATAGATTTTTGATTCAAAAGAATAAGTTTTCCTCATTTTATTTCTCCTGTTTTTTACATCTAGTATAGCATAGCAAAAAAAGAAGGAACTGTGACAAAAGTCTTGTCGCAGTTCCTTTTTCCGAATAAACGGTGTTCAAAATATTATTCACCTTTTGCTTCTTTCACTAATTTCGCGAATGCTTGTTGTTGGAATTCAGCAGCTAAGGCTTTCGTACGTTGTTCTTGCTCTGCTTTGCTCATTTGCGGATTTTCAGTCATTGCTTTTACCATACCGTCTTGCACATAAGCTTTTGCTTCACTTTCCATCGTACTTTGCTCTTTCTTCACTAATTCAGCTAACTTGGCTGCTTGGTCCGTACTTAATTCTACCCATGTCTCTGGGATTTTGAATGTATTCACTCGGCTGTCATATTCGTGATTGTTATCAGCAATATTGAACCAGAATTTATACATATCGTTTTTGTATTCCCAATAAGTAGTTTTCGTCACTTTTTCAGCATCGCCGTCTGTCTTTTCTACTTTATTTGTTTCGTTATCCGTACCAGTTGCTTTTGGTTTCTCTTGTTTTTCACTCGTTCGGTAAAGATACACTTTTTCTTTTCCATTCCCTAAAGCTTTATACAAAAGCATATCTGCTCCTTGGGAATCAGCACTGGAAACAATTTTTTCTGTTTTCGTTTCCGTTACTTTTTCCATTCCAAAGTGATTGGACAAATTAGCGACGATCAAACTTAGTGAAGCGACGAAGATTAGTCCGAAAATCAAAGATAAAAAGGTTTGCCATGTTTTTTTAGCGAACACGTTCGTTAAAGCAAAAGCAAGCAAGCTGACAATCAAAACTCCAATAATCATGCATTATCCCCCGCTTTCGTTAGAACAGGTTCTTTTTTCTTCAATAAAAAGGCAATAATAAAGCCAAGGATCCCAAAGATGATCGCTACGATAAACGCGGCATGGTAACCTGACAGTGTGGCATTGATTGCCTGATCTTTATAAGCTAATGGCGTATTGTCCAATACAGATTTGCTTGGGATATTTGCTTTTGTCACATTCGTCAACACACTGATCAAAATAGCTGTACCGATCGAGCTTGCAATTTGACGGAATGTATTATTTACCGCTGTCCCATGACTGATCAAGTTATTTGGCAATGCATTCATACCAGAAGTGGTTACCGGCATCATGACCATGGAAATCCCAAACATACGGATCGCATAAAGGATCACGATATATAAAACTGGAGTCGTTTTTGTCAAGAAAGCAAATGGTGCAGTTGCGGCTGTTAAAATGAACATCCCTGTAATGGCTAAACGTTTCGCGCCGTATTTATCGAAAATCGCACCCGTAATAGGCATCATAGCCCCCATGATCAAAGCACCTGGCAACAACATCAAGCCAGAATGGAATGCTGATTCTCCGCGAATGTTTTGGATATACAACGGCACGACCATTTCTGCTCCTACCATCGCCATATTCGTTACACCGGCTAAAACAGCTGCAATCGTAAATGTAGATGATTTGAATACACGGAGCTCCAAGAATGGATGTTCCAAATGTAATTGACGCCATGAGAACAAGGCGATGAAAATCACACCAACGACTAAGAAACCAATTACTTTCAAGCTTCCCCAGCCATCATCACCTACACTAGAAAATCCGTAAAGCAAACTACCGAATCCAATCGTTGACAAAATAGCTGATAAAATATCAATGCTAGGATTTGACAATGGAATAACACTTTTCATTAGGAAGAATGCTAAAACCAAGACAAGAACAACGATTGGCAGTACCATACCAAACAAGTCACGCCAATGATAGTTATCAATGATGTAACCAGATAATGTAGGACCTAAAGCAGGAGCAAGGCCAATAACGATTCCTGACATCCCCATTGCTGATCCTCTTTTTTCTGGTGGGAAAATAGACAACATGATATTTTGCAATAATGGCATCGATACTCCCACACCGCAAGCTTGGATCAAGCGACCGATTAGTAATGTACTAAAATTAGGTGCTGTAAAACAAGTAATCGTTCCGATCAAAAAGATCGTCATGGCAGAAAGATATAAATTTCTTGAACTGAATTTATTGATCAGCCATGCTGTTATTGGGATCATGATCCCGTTGACTAGCAAGAAACCAGTCGTTAACCATTGCACATCAGACGCTGAAATATCGAAAGCTTTCATCAATGTAGGAAAAGCTGTCGTCAATAAGGTCTGATTCAAAACGGTACAAAATGTACCAATTAATAAGACAACAACTAAAAGTGTCCGATTATATGGTTTTCCGTAAATATCTACGGGTTGGTTGTTACTCATATTTCTCCTTCTTTCTGAATTTTTTCTGAAACTACTAGAATACTTTAGTCCTAAATCTACCATTTGTCAACCTACTTGACACATTGGTTAATACAGCTATAATTAAGGAAAGTAAGAGGACAAAAGGAGTGACAAAAATGGTTGGTGCTTCCCTTAAACGTTTGTTGGAAAACGATCAATTGGTTGTTGGCATCAGTGAATTAAGTGATATCGTCGGTGTGTCTCCACGTCAATTAAGGTATTGGGAACAAAAGGGATTCATTCGTTCGATCGAAGCTGATGCGAATTGTCCTAGAAAATATCGTTTGCCTACAGTTATAAAAGTAGAACTGATCAAAAAATACTTAGATGACGGATTTACCTTATCTAAAGCTGCAGAAAAGGCAGAAATCCGACAAAAAAAAATGCATCATGTCCGCAAAGTTTTTTCAAAAGCAATCAAAGATATCGAATTGATCGACGAACGCTATACGATTTTACAAATTGGTAACTTCAAAGAAGAGAATGCTAAGATGTACATCATTCATGACAACGAGACAGACGAATTGTCTTACAAACTCCTTCCTGTCGATGAAAAAGCTGACTACGATCAGCTGTTAAAAGAATTCTAAGCCCCGCTAATCTCCTAAACATCAGACTTTTTAAAAAGTAGATGATACATATAACACTTAGAAAAAGCCTGTTTGAACATAAGAATATCCGAACGGTGATCTGTATTTCTTTCACATAGAAAGGAAGCATCCATCACTGTTCGGATATTTTTTAGTTTATTTTTTTCGGTTGTTTTCTTCTTCCAATACATCTGTCAGCCAACTTGCATATTCTGTTTCCCGATTGATCGCATGCGCTAAAATCAAGTAATGTCCGTAATTTTCATGTTTTTCTTTTTCTGTAGGAAAGATTGTTTTTTTCCGCTCTAATAGATGAAGTCGTTTTTCTTCATGAAGATCACGCTGCTGCTGGATGATTTCTACTAATGCCGGATCATTCACGTCTTTGACGAAATACAATTTTAAAACGAATTCGTCTCGATTAGCCGGCAGTTCATTGGTCGGTGTATGAATCCACTCTGCTAATTGTTCCTTCCCTTCTTCTGTTAATTCATAAACTTTTTTTTCCAATTTTTCGCCTGTGATCTCTACTTGATGCTGAATGATTCCTTGCTCTTCCATTTTTGCCAGCTCAGGATAAATCTGACTATGTTTTGCTTGCCAAAATTCTCCTATTTCATTTTTGAATGATTGATTCAATTCATATCCTGTCATCTGCTTCTTACTCAATAACCCTAATAAAATATAGCGAAGTGTATTTTTTCTTGCCATCAGTTTTTCCTCCTTGACAAATCTTTAAATCCATTCTATCATAAATGAGTAATCAAAAACATGTAGTTTATTACATGTTTTAATTTATAAGGAGATGCTTAATCATGAAAGAATTTAAAGAATTGGAAGATTTTATTGGAACTCACTTTATTTATACGTATGACAACGGTTGGGAATATGAATGGTATGCAAAAAATGACCATACTGTCGATTACCGTATCCACGGCGGAATGGTCAAAGGTCGTTGGGTAAAAGACCAAGAAGCTGATATCGTTAAATTGACAGATGGCGTATTCAAAATTACTTGGACAGAACCAACAGGGACAGACGTTGCATTAGACTTTATGCCAAATGAAAAGAAACTTCACGGAATGATCTTTTTCCCTAAATGGGTTGAAGAACATCCAGAAATCACTGTTACTTTCCAAAATGAACATATCGCAGAAATGGAAGCAGCTCGTGAAAAATATGAAACTTATCCAAAATTACTTGTTCCTGAAATGGAAGCAGCTCGTGAAAAATATGAAACTTATCCAAAATTACTTGTTCCTGAATTTGCTACGATCACTTATATGGGTGATGCAGGTATAGACAATGAAGATGTTATTAGTGAAGCACCATACGATGGAATGCCTGATGATATCCGTAGCGGAAAATACTTCGATGAAAATTATAAACGAGTAAAATAAGGTTGTGAAAACTGCGTTATGCTTTGAGTAATAAGAACGCTAGTCAGAAAATAGCTTTTCATATTTTCTAGGCTAGTGGGCTTATTACCGCAGATGCAAGCTTTTGAACACCGTTTATCAAAGGTCGTAACATCTGCATCTTCACACAGTTAAAATAGTGACTTCAAAATGAAATAATGCTCCCAGCAAAAATTAGGCTGGGAGCATTATTTCGTTATTCTGTTCATCAAAAATCATTAGTTTGATTCCATTGCATCACAAGTTCCTCCTCATTTACTGCTTCATCTTTTTGCAGTATTTGAATGGTAAAGCCTTGTGAAAGATAGAAATGAATAGCTGATTGATTTTTTTGATAGACTGTCAAAGTCAGTGTTTTATTGGTTTCTTTTATTTTTTTCATTAGTTGCGTACCGATTTTTTGTTGCCGGTATTCCCTCTTTACAAAAATCCCTGCGATGAACTGATCGATCACCCCAGCAAAACCGATGATTTCCTGATCTATTTCTGCTAAATAAATCACTGCCTCTGGCAAAGCTTTCTTAACAGATTCTATTTGACTCTCCCAATAAGTTGGTGAGATGAATCCATGAGAATCCAAATTAGCATGCAGCCAAATCGATAGAACAGTTTCCAGTTCTTCAGCAGACAATTCTGTTGTTGTACGAATCATTTTTTCTCTCCTTACTTAGTCATTGAGTTTAAACCAAAAACCATTTTTTTGAAGTTCTTTCACTAGTTTTCGCCCCTCAAAAAAGTACATCTTTTCTTGTTTTAATTTTCTGATACCAAAAGAAGCAGCGACTTTAGGATCATCAACTGATACGATTCGATAAGTCCCACCAGGTAATTGATCCAGCTTGACTTTCCCATAATGATCGCTTTGCACTGAAAACGGCACACCGTTTCTAGTAAGTGTTTTTTTCTTATGTTTCAAAATAAATGAGCCACCATTTACTGGATTTCCTGCTGAATCACTTATAATAAATGAAAAATCAAGCACTTTTTTACTTAACCGATACTGATAAATCAGTCGACCAATAAACAGTAACAGTATGACTACAGCTATTATCGTTCCTGCAAGAATAAGCAACTGTCGCAAAGTTCTTTCCTGATTTCCTTTTTCTTCTTCTTTTTTTACCGATTCACTATAAGGAATCCGATGTCCCGTCACTAGCAAACGATGCGTGTTGATCATATACGGTGTACATGTAAGCAAGGTAACTAAGTCTTTTCCTTCTTCAATCGTTAGAACAGACGTGTCATCTGGCAGTACCACTTGTATATTTTCAACTTGATAAGCCAATTTCTCCCCCAAAACAGTCAAAATAAACGTATCTCCGTGTTCTAAGCGATCTAACTCGGTAAATAATCGTCGATTGGGTAACCCGCTGTGAGCAGAAATCACTGAATGCGTCGAATTTCCACCAAGTGGGAAAGAAGTTCCTTGTAAGACGCCTGCTCCATTCTCAAGAATCATGCCATTAAGCCGGTCATAAAGTGAAATATTTATTTGGATTTTAGGTATATTGACACTTCCGATCAGCCATTCCTCTAATTGGCTGGATGTCGTGCTTTCATTTCTGTTCTGTTCATCGAAAGGATCAGCCCCAGGATTGAATCCTTGGTCAGTTAATCGTTGGTTTTGCTCCTCCATTTTCTTTCGCTGTGCTTCATTTTCGGCTGCGGTTCGTTTTTGTACTTGTTCCATTCGTTTTTGATCCATAAGACTATTTAAAGAATCCACATAAAATGGATACAAAGCGATTAGTAACCCTACGACGATACATATCAATAAAAATAAACGAAACAAAAGCCGACGAGACTGTTTTTGCTTTCTCTGCTTCACATGTGTCCTCCCTTGCAAGTTTTTTTGTTCTTTCTTTTATTATATGGGTTCAGGAAAAAAATAGAAAATGAAAGCCGATGAGGTTGTGAAAACTGCGTTATGCTTTGAGTAATAAGAGCGCTAGTCAGAAAATAGCTTTTCATATTTTCTAGGCTAATGAGCTTATTACTCAAAACAAGGGAGGCGACATGGCTTTGTCACATCCTCTCTCCTTAGAAATTTCACTTATGTTTTTATTGTAAAATTCATAAATATTTTCATAAATTTTCTAATTTCTTGCCTCCCTACCGCATAGGATATATGATGAATTTATCTAAAGTTTGCAAAGGAGTTCGACAATTGAAAAAATATGGCCCGTTTTTAGCAATTTTTTTCATTGCTTTGGCATTTCTCATGCCTCATTTATTCACACATAAACTAATTTTGGGTGCTGATGCCCCCTTCCATTACAATCGGTTCTACGATGCTGCGCAACAAATCAAACATGGGGATTTCCATTATTTTCCTTCACTTTATGGATTCCAGCAAAGCGGTAGGATCGTTAATGCCGTTTACGGCCCATTTTTTGCTTATTTACAAGGATTGATCGTGTTGCTTGCAGGTAGTTGGTTTCACTATCAGATTCTTTCAAATTTTATTCTTTATCTTATTTCAGGATTTTCTATGCTGATTTTACTGAGATATGTCAATGTTCGGAACTGGGTAAGTGTACCAGTAGCCGTTTTATTCATGAGTACGTATTCTATTCAATATTGGTCTATCAATCAAGGATTCACTAGTTGGGGAACTTGTTTCTACCCTTTATGCATGATCCCTATTGCTGATTTCGTCCTTCATAAAAAGTTTCCTGTGATCAAAGTTGCGATATCAGTTGGACTTATGACGCAGATTCATCTACTGTCTTCGATCATGTTAGCTTTGATGTATATTCCTTTTTATCTTTATTACTTTTTTAAACAGACTGAAAAAGGAAAAGCACTGCTTCAACTGATCAAGTCGGTCTTGCTTTATTTTGTTCTGACAGCAAATATTTGGGCAGGACTGGCTATTGTTTACAGCGGGAATAAGATTCTTCCTCCCTTTGTTAACAGAGAAATGAGTCAAAAGGCGATCGACCTAGATGGCAGTTATTGGCTTCATTACCCTAAAGCCTTTCCGATATTGATATTATCAGGTTTTTTGCTTTTTATTTTCTTTCAACAAAAGAACACCTTGTTCCAAAAAATCGTGTTGTACACAAGTCTTGTTTTCTTTTTTCTTTCTACTAGCTTGATTCCATGGACGACATTGATCGAAAAAAATGTGCCTTTTATTAGCTTAATTCAGTTTCCATTTCGATTTTTCGTTCCATTTACGCTATTGCTTCTGCTTTACCTTGCCCTTTCACTAAATCAATGGTCTGAGCAAAAGTGGTTCCGTCTTTTAGGTATATTGGGTATTCTTATTTTTTCTGCACAGACGATCCAAAACTTATACCAGCATCTAGAAAAGTGGGAGAATGAAACATTTGTCAGTCGACATACTTATCTCTTCGATACACCGGAAGAAGCAAGGAAAACATTCTTCAGTAAAGATATGTCTACCAGCTTATTCGTTTTTCAAAAAACTACCCCTGACTATCTCCCAATCTATAAGGAGACAAAAGACAACAAATATGACCGATATAACGAAGAAATATTAGAAAACGAAACAACTTTCATAAAAACACATCCAGGTGGTCTTTTGACAATCAAGTGGAAAAATACTGGGGACAAAACGGTTCATATCCCTGTTATCGTTTATGATCGGACTGTACTACAGCAAAATGGAAAAACATTGACTGATTATGAATTAACGGATATCGGGACCCCAATTGTGAATCAGCAAAAAGGGATCAACGAGCTCACGCTTCATTATCGAACGCCGGTCTATTTCTATTTCATTCTTTCTCTTACTTTGATTGGTTGGTTTACCTTGCTGTGCTTATTTATTTATCATAGATACAAGCATCTACATGCTTAGTCAAAACGGATGATACATCCAATCAAAAAAACTCTCCGAACGGTAGGATCGATCGGAGAGTTTTATTTTGTTTAGTTTTTTTGTGTCATATTTTTGTTCGTTCATCGTCCATCTATTTCGATTTCAACCCCATAGTGATCACTGATGATTGGACTATCGATCCCGTCAAAAATCCGTTGATATTTTTTTACTTGTACTCCTTCAGGGACAAAAATGAAATCTATACGCAATTTTTCTGTATTTTGTTCCCAACCATCAATCTTCTTTTCCACAGTAGCAGCCTTGCCTTTTTCATTCGCGATAACATACGAATCTCGAAGAAGAAGACCACTTTCCTTTACTATATGATAACCTTCAGAATTTGCTGGATTATTGAAATCACCTAGGAAAAAAAGTGGTGTGCGAGTTTCAAAAAAGTAGTTTTCCAAGTTTTTCCACTCAAAATAAAAGCCGCTTTTTTTATCTGTCCACCAAGAAAAGTGGCAGCTAGAGACAAAAATATCTTGATCATCCATTTTTGTTTTTCCAATCAAGATCTTGCGCGTCCGGTAATCTTCTTTCTTTTGAGATTCGGAGACGGTGAGGACCTGACTTTCCAATGGTCTTTTCGCAAGCAACGCATTTCCTTCTTCATATTTATCATAACCGATGTGGCTCATTTCCCAACTCCAAAAATACTCTTTTCCTTGTTCTTTTAAAAGCTGGACTAAACAGTAGGCAAAATTATCTTTGCGGATAGGAACTTGATTCTCTACTGGACAGAACTTCATTAGTTTTGCAGGGTCTGCTTCTTCAGATTCCAGTAATTGGTTGATTTCTTGTAAAGCGATCACTTCATAATCTTCTAACAGGATCTTCTCTGCTAATTCCTGTAATTTTTTCTCTGGTTCTGGCTCAAGCCAGCTATGGGTGTTCAATGTCATGAATTTCATGGTTCTTCTCCTTCTCTTCATTTCGAAACAAAAGGGGTTGTGACAAAATTTTGTCACAACCTCCCCAGTAAACAGTGTT
>NZ_BJLL01000070.1:0-12385 GCF_007996925.1 Enterococcus sp. NBRC 3427
CAGATGCAAGCTTTTGAATACCGTTTATTCGGGAAAAGGGTTTGTGACAAAACATGTCACAAACCCTTTTCATTATTTCGATAGAAAGGATAAAGAATGCAAAAAAAGATTGGCATCATCATCACTCTATTTTTTATTTGTATACTTGCTTCATGGTTTATTCAGCGTCAAGCTGCTCTATATGACGTACCTGTCATCGAGATCGAAAGAGTGAGAATAGAAGAGGATCAGCAATTGATTACAGGAAGATTAATGAACACGGACCAAAAAGGAGAAGTGATTTCTTTATCGGCTCCTTATCAAAAAAATCAAATCGAAACAGCAAATATAACAACAAGACAAATCTATCTTGTCCAAATGCATGGAGATGAATGGCAACTAGTAGCAAAAAAAAAATGATGGCTGGCTTTTTTTCTTTACAAGTATCTTCATTGTCACCATGTTGCTTATTGGTGGAAAACAGGGCGTATTTGCTTTAGGAAGTCTCATCGTCAACATCGTTTTACTTTTACTTTTGTTGCTCCTCTTTACCAAAACAGAAGGTATCTCTCTCTTAAATATAGCAATCTTATTTGTCGTTATAGGGATAATCGTTAGTATATTGGCGTTAGACGGATGGAATAGAAGCAGTATAATCAAAATTTCGGCTGCAGTTACAAGTGTTTTTTTAGCATTTTTTATTTGTCTTTTGACAATGAATCATTGGAAAGATCAAGGACTGCGCTATGAAGAACTAAATTATCTGACACGACCGTATCGTTCTGTTTTTCTTTCCAGCGTGCTGATCGGGACAGCTGGAGGGACACTCGATACCGTGATCACAGTCATTGCGACATTAGAAGAATTGACCAAGCAACAACCGAAAATATCAGCAAAACAGTTATGGCTTTCAGGAAGGCAAGTGGGCCGAGATGTGATTGGTTCGATGGCTAATATCCTTTTATTCGTCTATATCAGCGGAGCGATTCCGTCGCTTCTGTTATATTTAGGAAATCAATGGTCTTTCAAAGAAACGATAGAACAACATTTATCATTAGAGTTTTTACGCGTCATTGCTGGCAGCTTAGGAATAGTATTATCAATCCCCATCGCGGTCCTCTTTTTTCTCGCTGTAAGGAGGTTAAAAAAATGAATGTACTTATTATACTTGTTGGGATTTTCGCAATCAGTGTGCTATTTGTCGGTGGTACGCAAGGTATGTATATTCTTTTAGGATTATTCATTAATTTAGGAATCTTTTTCCTATTATTATTCGGCTATCATCAGGAGTGGCCGATATTGGTATTGTCGATTATAGGATTCCTATTGATCGCTGTGGTTATCTTATTTTTTATCAACGGTTATAATCTGAAAATGCGAGCCGCTTTTGCCAGTATACTGATCTTTTTGTTTTGTTTCCTACTATTGCTTCCTATCACTGATTTTTTAGCGATCCAAGGGTTTACTTCGATAGAACTAGAAGAACTATCTGGCTTAGATAAGACGTTAGCAATTGATTTTAGACTACTTACGAGGTCGTTGCTTCTGATCAGTCTTAGTGGTGCTGTTTTAGATGCGAGTGTAGCGATTTCTAGTGGAACATTCGAAGTATATCAGGCAAATCCGCAATTGTCTTTTAACCAATTGCGCCATGCTAGTTTTGCCATTGCTAAAAAAATATTGGCGTCAACAGTGATGACTCTTCTTTTTGCGTTTATGGGGAGTTCTTTAGCGTTGATTCTTTGGTTTATTGATTTAGATATTCCTTTTCAGCAAATAATCAATGAAAAATCATTTGTCTTGGAATATACGATGGCTATCCTTACCACATTGGCCGCACTACTTGTCCTGCCCTTAACTTGCGTGACTACAGCATATCTCTTTACAAAAAAGAAAGAACATCTCAAGATGGAGTAAAAGTTACAACTTAAGTCCTATGACATTTTTACTGAATCAGTGCATAATATGGATGTAAGGAAAAGCTTGCAAACAATTTTGCTTAAGGAGGCAATTTCCATGAAAGAAAGAGAACGTATTTTAGACTTAGTGAAAAAAGGAATCCTTTCGACTGAAGAAGGCTTAGATTTATTAGAAAGCATGGCAACTGAAAAAGACGAAAAACAAATCAAAAAAGAAGCAGACAAGGTAACTGCTAGTCATAAAGAAAAAGATCAGGCAAGTCAATTGATCGATGAACTTGAAAACGGTGAAGAAAAAATTTCTGAGCCAGTTGATCCAAAAGAAAAAGAAAGACAAGATCAAGAAAACTTAGAAAAGATCTTAGATGAACTAGCAACTGAAGCGAATAAAACTTCGGCGCGTCTAGACGAAGTAAATGCTCAATTCGCTGACAATAAGGCAGCACGCAATGAGAAACAGGAAGCATTGATGCAGCTGAATACAAAAGAAGAATTAGGCGAGTTGACAGAAGAAGAATTAGCACAGCGTCAAACGTTAGAAGCAGAAATCAAAGAGTTAGAAGCAACCGGCGATACACTATTAGAAGAACAATTGAAGCTGGAAGCAGAATTAAAAGATATCCGCAAGAACCAATGGTCTGAGAAAAAAGAAACGTTTACGGATAAGTTTGAATTGCCCGATGATTGGAAAGATCAAGCGACAGATACGCTGAATCAAGTAGGCGAAAAAATGTCAGAAGCTGGATCACAGTTAGGCAAATTCTTGAAGAAAACATTCCAAACTGTTTCAGAAACAGTAAATGACAACATGGAATGGAAAGATGTCAGCTTACGTGTCCCTGGAATTGCGACAACGAAATTTGAACATGAATTTTACTATGAAGCTCCTGCAGCAAGTATCCTTGATATCAAGGCAGCAAACGGAAACGTGACGTTAAAAACGTGGGACAGTGATGATGTGAAAGTGGAAGCTAAGATCAAACTTTACGGAAAGATGGGTGCTGAACCATTTGAAGCATTCTCTGAACGGAGCCAGATTGAGGTCAATGAAGATCATATCTCCTTCCAAATTCCAAATAAGCGTGTGCGTGCAGACCTTGTTTTCTACTTACCTAAACGAGTATACGACCATGCAGCTATCAAACTTCTAAATGGCAACATCATGATTGAGACATTGGAAGCTAAAGATATTTATACAAAATCTACGAATGGGAACATCATCGTGGACCAATTAACTGCAACGATGTTGGAAGTAGAAGGTGTAAACGGCAATATCGATATTCGAAACGGGAACATCTTAGATTCTATTATCGAAACAGTAAACGGAACAGTGACATTTGGTGCGACACCAGAAAACCTTTCTGTGTCTTTAGTAAATGGTGATGTACGTCTTACGATTAAAGAAGATAATTTGAAAAAAGTAGAAGCAAGTTCAGTGAACGGGAATGTCAAAGTTGCTTTACCAGATAGCATCGGTTTGGAAGGACACGCTAAAACAAGTCTTGGAAGCATCAACAGCCGTCTGTCCAATTACGAAGTAGTTCGTGAGAAAAAAGAACGGACAAACCAAATGTTGCAATTCCGTCGTGTTTCAGATGATGAAATCGCGCAAGTGCAACTTTCAACGACAACAGGAAGTATCTATTTAAAAGATACAGATAAATAAAGAGGTTGTGAAAGAGATGTTCAGCCTTGAGCAATAAGAAGCGAGCTTCCCCTATTTTACAAAGTTATGCCTTATTGCCGATAGGCTATCTCTTGAACACCGATTAAGAAGAAGGTTGTCACAACGATTTTCTTCATTTAAAATAGTAGAACAGAGGTGAGACATGATGAAAAAAAAGTTGACAAAATCCAATAAAAATGTTGTTTTGACAGGTACTTTAGCAGGGATTGGGGAATATATCGGGATTGATCCGACCGTTATCCGTGTGCTTTATGTATTCCTAAGCTTAGTTGCTTTTGGAAGTCCAATCATTTTATACATTTTATTAGCTTTGATTATCCCATCTGCGCGTTCTGCACGAACAAACTATGGACATAACAATGCATATTATGAAAAAAACAATTATCGTGAACAAACTCGTGAACAAACAAAAAAACGCAAAGAAGCGGAAAAAATCGATGATGACGAATGGAGTGACTTTTAATGTCGTACTTTCAGCGTATTTTGGTTAATACGTTAACATTCATATCGTTGGCTGTTCTTTTTCCTGCAATGGTCCATGTGAGCAGTATTTGGACGGCCGTTCTTGCCAGCTTCGTATTATCTGTGTTGAACATGTTTGTCAAACCGATTTTGACGATCCTGTCCCTGCCCTTTACATTAGTCACATTAGGATTGTTTACGTTTGTTATCAATGCAGCGATTCTTAAAATGACTTCCTTTTTTGTAGGAGCAGAACATTTTAGTTTTTCTTCATTTGGTGCAGCATTGTTAGTAGCTATCTTAATGTCACTTGTCAATGTAATTGTTAGTGAACATAACAGCAGAAAATAAAAAAAGCTGTGCCGAGATCTCGGCGCAGCTTTTTTGTTTAGAATCAAGAATGCGTTTTCTATTACATTGGTAATTAAATAAAAACGTTTTTTTTAATTGGTAGTACTTTTGGCTAGACAATGATAAAATGATAGAGAACACTCTAATAGAAATGAGGTAGCATGAATGTCAGAAGTTGTAAAAGTTAGCCAATTAGTAAAAAAATTATCTTTAGAAATCGTCACAGGCGACGAGAAAAGTTTAGACCGCGTCATCGTGACTGGGGACATCTCACGCCCAGGACTAGAGTTGACCGGTTATTTTAATTATTATTCCCATAATCGTTTACAGCTATTTGGCAGTAAAGAAATCAGTTTTGCGGAACGGATGATCCCAGAAGAGCGTTTGATCATCATGAGAAGATTATGTAGTGAAGATATGCCCGCATTTATTATTTCAAGAGGATTGCCGGCTCCGGAAGAAATGATCCAAGCAGCCAATGAAAATGGGATAGCTGTGCTGCGTTCGCCCATCTCAACATCCCGGCTACTAGGTGAATTATCTAGTTATTTAGATGGGCGCTTAGCCCCTCGAACAAGTGTCCACGGTGTGTTAGTCGATGTCTACGGATTAGGTGTACTAATTCAAGGTGACAGTGGGATCGGGAAAAGTGAAACGGCGTTGGAACTGATTAAGCGCGGACATCGATTGATTGCAGACGATCGAGTAGATGTCTATCAGCAAGATGAACTGACGGTAATCGGAGAACCTCCTAAAATCCTGGAACATCTGATTGAAATTCGAGGAATCGGGATCATTGATGTAATGAATCTTTTCGGTGCGAGTGCGGTACGAGGCTCTATGCAAGTCCAGTTAGCTGTTTATCTAGAAGCATGGGCGAAAGATAAGAAATACGACCGTTTGGGCTCTGAAGACACGACCGTTGAAATCGCGGAAGTGGGCATTCCACAAATAAAAATCCCTGTCAAAACAGGACGAAACGTTGCAATCATCATTGAAGTAGCCGCGATGAATTTCCGCGCACGTACAATGGGCTTTGACGCAACGAAAACATTTGAAGAAAGATTAAGTCGCTTGATTGAAGAAAACTCAGGCAATGACTAGCAAGGAGTGACAATATGTTAGCACAAATCAATCGAGTTGCTTTTGAGCTTGTAGGAATTCCTATCTACTGGTATGCATTGATTATCGTATCAGGAATCATTATTGCTATGTGGCTCAGCAGCAGAGAAGCTGTTCGGGTAGGATTAAAAGCAGATGACGTGACAGATTTTATGTTGTGGGGATTGCCGATTTCCATTATTGGTGCCCGCCTGTATTATGTTTTATTCGATCTTCCCCAATATATAGCTGATCCAATCCAAATATTCAATATCCGTTCAGGAGGATTAGCGATTTACGGGGGATTGATTGCAGGTGCAATCACACTGTACTTTTTTACCAAATATCATTTTATTTCTTTGTGGACCTTTTTAGATATTGCTGCACCAAGTGTATTACTGGCGCAGGCAATCGGACGATGGGGAAATTTCATGAACCACGAAGCGTATGGTCCAGACACGACTCGAAGTTTCTTAGAAAGTCTGCATTTACCGCAATTCATCATTGATAACATGTATATCGAAGGGATCTATCGACAACCAACCTTTCTTTATGAATCGCTTTGGAGTTTGATTGGATTTATTCTGCTTTTGGTTTTGCGGAAGAAACCACATCTTTTGAAAAAAGGAGAAGTCCTTTTATGTTATCTAATGTGGTATAGTTTCGGACGTTTCTTTATCGAAGGATTACGCACAGACAGCCTTTACTTTTTAGGTGTGATCCGCATTTCTCAATTATTGTCTGCTGTTTTATTTGTCGGCACATTGATTCTGTTTATTTGGCGTAGAAAAAAAGGAAATTTACCGGATTATGACCGCTCGTTAGGAAAAAATCAACAAATTATTTGATTTTCAGAGCGTTAAAAATGAAAAAAATTTCAGGAGTGGTAAAATGAATTATAGAGTAGCGGTTTTAGGACCAGGCTCTTGGGGGACTGCTTTGGCACAAGTCCTCGCTGAAAACGGACATGACGTTCGGATTTGGGGACATCGTGCTTCACAAGTAGAAGAAATCAACACCCAACACACCAATCAACGTTATTTACCAGATCATCATCTACCCGATTCCATCCGAGCATTCACCGATATGGAAGATGCAGTAAAAGATGCAGATGCGGTACTATTCGTTATCCCGACGAAAGCAATACGTTCTGTTGCAAAAGAACTAATTGCCAAATTGAATACAAAGCCAGTGATCATCCATGCAAGTAAGGGATTAGAACAGGGAACGCATAAAAGGATCTCTGAAATCTTGTTAGAGGAAATCCCGACAGAAAAAAGAAAAGCTGTTGCTGTTCTTTCTGGGCCAAGCCATGCGGAAGAAGTAGCAAAGCATGACATTACGACGATCACAGCGGCAAGCACAGATGCAAAAGCAGCAAAATATGTACAAGAGCTGTTCATGAACCATTATTTTCGAATCTATACCAACCCTGATGTGATTGGTGTAGAGATGGGGGCAGCTTTGAAAAATATCATTGCCATTGGAGCTGGTGCTATTCACGGCTTAGGGTTTGGTGATAATGCAAAAGCGGCAATCATGACGCGCGGATTAGCTGAGATCAGCCGTTTAGGTGTAGCAATGGGTGCCAACCCGCTGACCTTTATTGGCTTAAGCGGAGTAGGCGATCTAGTCGTTACTTGCACAAGTGTTCATTCCAGAAACTGGCGCGCAGGCAACTTGTTAGGACAAGGACAGCCTCTAGAAGAGGTGCTAGCCAATATGGGAATGGTCGTTGAAGGTGTGAATACTACTCAAGCAGCGATGGAACTAGCCCAAATGATGGAAATCGAAATGCCCATCACTCAAACAATCTATGAAGTGCTGTATGAACAAAAAGAAATCAAAACAGCCGCAAAAGAAATCATGTTACGTGATGGGAAAAAAGAAAATGAATTCTCATTAACAATTTTTTGAAGGAGCGAATGTATATGAAAGTAAAAAAAGCAGTTATTCCAGCAGCAGGATTAGGAACAAGATTTTTACCAGCAACAAAGGCGATGGCAAAGGAAATGTTGCCAATCGTGGACAAACCAACGATCCAATTCATCGTTGAAGAAGCGTTGAAATCAGGAATCGAAGACATCTTGATCGTTACAGGAAAAGCTAAACGACCAATCGAAGATCACTTTGATTCAAATATCGAATTAGAAACAAACCTAAGTGAAAAAGGAAAAACTGAATTATTGAAATTAGTAGAAGAAACGACAGATGTCAATTTGCATTTCATCCGTCAATCTCATCCAAAGGGGTTAGGACACGCCGTTCTTCAAGCAAGAGCCTTTATTGGAAATGAACCGTTTGTCGTTATGCTAGGCGATGATATCATGGAAGACGAAGTACCATTGACACAGCAATTGATCGATGACTATGAACGTACACACGCTTCTACGATTGCCGTTATGCAAGTTCCTCACGATGAAACTTCAAAATACGGAATCATCAACCCAGGGGAAGTACTGGAAGATGGGTTATACAATGTCAAAAACTTTGTTGAAAAACCAGATCCAAGCAAAGCACCAAGTGATTTAGCTATTATTGGGCGTTACTTATTGACTCCAGAAATCTTTGATGTATTATCAGAACAACAACCAGGTGCTGGAAATGAGATCCAACTAACCGACGCAATCGATACGTTGAATAAAACACAACGCGTATTTGCCCGTAAATTCACAGGTAAACGTTATGACGTTGGTGACAAATTTGGTTTTATGAAAACAAGTATTGAATATGGTCTGACACATCCAGAAGTAGGAGCACCTTTGCGTGAATACATCATGTCTTTAGGTAAAACATTAGAAGCAGAAGGAAGCAAGATCGATCATAATCCAAAAGGAATAACAGAAATCAAAGAAGAAAAGAAAAAATAATCATTTTTTTCTAACGAGCTTCAGCTGCTAATTGAATAAAAAGTAGTTGAAGCTCGTTTTTATTTGTTTAAAAAACACGAAAATGCTATCCTTATAGAAAAGAGAGACAAGAAGGGAGTTTGATCATGTCAGGAGGAGAAATTGCAGGATTGATCGCAGCAATCGCCTTTGCGATACTTGTCGTTTTCATCGTTCGCGTATTGTTGCAAGTTTCCAAAACTTTAGAAAAAGTAGACCAGACTGTCGCAGAAGCAAATACGACAATTGAGATCGTCACACAAGACGTAGATCTTTTATCTAGACAAGTAGAAGGGTTGCTGGTCAAAAGTAATGAGCTGCTCTTGGATATCAATGGAAAAGTCGCAACGATCGATCCATTGTTCACAGCAGTTGCTGATTTAAGTGAAAGTGTATCGGAACTTAATCATTCTAGTAAAAACATCGTGACGAAAGTCGGCGGAATCGGAAAAACGACAGCTAAAGCGACTGTTGCCGGAAAAGTCGGTGGAACAGCGATGAAATTTTTTAAAAACAAAAAACATACTGAAACGACAGGAGGAAAATAAGAATGGCTAAAAAAGGTGGATTTTTATTAGGTGCAGTAGTTGGAGGTACAGCCGCAGCAATCGCCGCATTATTGTTAGCACCCAAATCTGGTAAAGAACTTCGGGATGAATTGGCTGCTCAAGCAGACGATCTGATGGATATGGCTTCAGATTACACAGATATGGCAAAAGAAAAATCATCTGAGTTAACAGGGATTGCAAAAGAAAAAGCGCAAGATCTTTCTCAACAAGCAGGGGATCTAGCAGGTAATGTTAAGCAAAAGGTAAGTGAATCAGCAGAGGAAGCAGGAAGCGAATCAGATGATATCTTGTTAAACCTCAAAGAACAATCAGCTGATTTATCTAATCGTTTCAAAAAAACAGCAGAAGATCTGAAAAAACCAGCAGACGAATTAGGAAGTATTGCTAAAGATACTTCAGAAGATATCATGATCGATGTAAAAGATGCTGCAGGTAAAGCAGGAGAGACGGTCAATGAAGGAATGTCAGAAGCAAAACCAGTTGCAGATGACACAAAAGAAATGTTGAAAATGGCAAAAGAAGATGCAAAAGAAGCTAAAAAAGAAATGAAAGATACAATGACAGATTCGACTACCAATCACTAAGAATACTCATTTCTAGAATAAAAAGGTGAGAGCTGACCAGCTCTCACCTTTTTTATTTTCATTACTCTAAAACAAGTAATTCTTTTGGTGTAGTCGTGAATGGCACACAACCATCACTTGTCACATACACACAATCTTCGATACGTACCCCTACTTTTTCAGGAATATAGATTCCTGGTTCAAGAGAGAAGCACATCCCTTCTTCGATCACTAAGTCGTTTCCTTCTACAAGAGAAGGGAATTCGTGGACGGTTGTCCCGATTCCGTGACCTAAACGGTGATTGAAATATTCGCCGTAGCCATAGCTGTTGATCACGTTTCGTGCGATTTGATCAAGTTCACCTGCTGTCACACCTGGGCGAACTGCCTCTTGTGCGGCAAGCTGTGCTTCAAGAGTGATGTTGTAGATTTTTTCTTGGAATTCTGTTGGTTTTTGATAAGCCACTGTACGAGTAGCATCACTGCAATAGCCATTCCAAACAACGCCAAGATCGAATAACACTAGTTCATTTGGTGAAACCTTCGTGCTTCCTGGTGTACCATGAGGGCTTGCAGCGTTTGCTCCTGCAAGGACTAATGTGTCGAAAGACATTTGTGAAACACCTTGTTTTTTTAATTGGTATTCGATTTCTGCGATAATTGCTTGTTCAGTCACGCCTTCTTTTACTGTTTTGAAGCCAATTTCAAAGGCAACATCGGCCCATTTACCAGCTTCGATCAGTTTGTCTTTTTCTTCTACCGTTTTGATCAGTTGCAGACGCTGGATAATAGAAGTTAGATCGGTGTAAGAATCTGTACCTGTCAAGATATCAGAGATAGCATCGAAGCGATCGACAGTCAGAGCATTCTTTTCAATCCCTACATTACCAGGTTGCCCATAGCGTGCGCGAAGCTCTTTTCCGATGATCTCCCAAGGGTTTTCGCTGTCTAAGTAGCCACGTACATCGTACGCCCAGCTGCTGTTTTGAGCATCTTCAACTTCCAGAGCAGGAGTGAAAAGGAAAGGATCTTGTTCAAGAGGGATAAAAAGAGCTAGTACACGCTCGTGAGGATCACTTTCATATCCGGAAAAGTAAGCGATGTGGCCAGGGTCGCTGATATAAGCCAATTCTACTTGGTGTTGTGCCATCCATTGACGTAGTTCATTGATTTTTACGTTATTCATTTGGCAACCTACTTTCTAAATTAATTTTGTATTCAATAATTGTACCACTGATTGATTAAAAGACCAACGTTCTTAAAACTGAAAAAAGTAAAAATTTTCATGAAAACAGAGATAAAACGGTTGCAATTGTTGAGATTATTTGATATCCTATTTTAGAAATGTAAGACGTATTTTCAGAAAACATATAAAATATGAATAGGAGAACACAAATGGAAAAGCAAACAATCACTATCTATGATGTAGCGAGAGAGGCAAATGTTTCGATGGCTACTGTTTCACGTGTCGTAAATGGCAATCCAAACGTCAAACCAGCAACAAGAAAAAAAGTCTTGGAAGTTATCGATCGCTTGGATTATCGTCCAAATGCAGTCGCACGTGGCTTGGCAAGTAAGAAAACAACAACAGTTGGCGTAATCATTCCTGATGTCAGCAATATGTTCTTTGCCTCTTTAGCACGTGGTATCGACGATGTGGCAACAATGTACAAATACAATATCATCTTAGCAAACTCAGATGGCAACGATCAAAAAGAAGTCAATGTATTGAATAATTTATTGGCTAAGCAAGTGGATGGTGTGATCTTTATGGGTCACCATATCACAGACGAAATCCGTGGAGAATTTTCACGTTCAAAAACGCCTGTTGTACTAGCTGGTTCCATTGATCCAGATGAACAAGTAGGGAGCGTAAACATTGATTATGTATCAGCAACAAAAGATGCAGTAAATAAATTAGCAAAAAGCGGCAATAAAAAAATTGCTTTTGTCAGCGGTGCGCTGATTGATCCTATCAATGGTCAAAACCGTCTAAAAGGCTATAAAGAAGCATTAAGCGAAAACAATCTACCATATAGCGAAGGATTGATCTTTGAGGCACAATACAACTTTAAAGATGGTCTGTCTCTAGTTGACCGGATTCATAATAGCGGTGCAACAGCTGTCTATGTTTCAGACGATGAATTAGCCATTGGTATCTTGGATGGTTTATTAGACCGCGGCGTAAAAGTACCAGAAGAATTCGAAATCATCACAAGCAACAATTCTTTACTGACAGAAGTAGCTCGTCCTCGTTTGACAAGTATCACACAACCATTATACGATTTAGGAGCGGTATCCATGCGCCTATTGACGAAAATGATGAATAAAGAAGAAGTCGAAGAAAAAACGATTATCTTGCCTTATGGAATCGAAGAAAAAGGATCAACTAAATAATAAAAGATCAATCATTTAGAGGTTGTTCCAAAAGTGGTCAACTTCTGGAACAACGTTTATTCGAGAAAAGGGGTTATGACAAAATTTTGTCATAACCCCTTTTTTTTGTGACTTTAAAAAAAGAGAGAATGGCGGAAACAAACCTTACGTCCATCGTATACGACACAATCTGTGCGTAGATGCTACATTTTGTTCACTACTATCAAAATTACTTTAAAATGAAAACGTGATAAAAAAGAAAGTAGAAAAGTAGATAAGTAACTCTAAAAAATTCAAAAAAATCCAGGCTCGATTGCGTACTTATCTTAAAGGAGAAACAATCCATCGTACATAACCCGAAAGGAGACTTCTATTTACCTAAGAAAAGACGAAAGACCATAGTCATCATTTTGACCATTCTTACTATAGGAATCGGAGGGAAAGTCTACATGGACAAAAGAGAAGCACAAAGACAGAAAGATTTACTCGC
>NZ_BJLL01000071.1:0-11609 GCF_007996925.1 Enterococcus sp. NBRC 3427
AAAAATCGCTTCTCATATTTTACCGTTTTTTGAGCTAATACCGAAGGAGACTGCGACACGCCTTTTGTTGCAGTCCTTTTTTAGTCTATTGAGCAATGTTGGCTAGCATTTTTCTCAATCGTCCTTTCGATAGTCCAACAGCCTTTGGAGCTGAGTAATCTGTTGCTGTAATTCCATTCCTTTTGTCGTATCCCGATTAAGTTTGCGTGGGAGCTGCTGCTCGATCACTTTTTTTACATTCGTTTGATCAGATTTTTTTGCAAATTGTTGTTCAATAGGCAAGAACGGATAATGTGTCACGATTTGGAAACCGTAAGAATTGCATAATAGTGAGTAGCCAGCAATCCCGGTTGTTTTTTGATAAGCTTTGGATAGACCTCCGTCAATAACAAATGCTTTTCCGTTTGCTTTGATCGGTGACTCCCCTTTTTTTACTTTTACCGGCGTGTGCCCATTGATGATTGCTGAACCTTCTTCTTTTGCATCGAATTCTGCCAAAATTTTTTCACTGAACCACTCTTCATCTCGCAAGTGATAATAGGGATTGCTTTTTTCGACGTGCGTATGAGGCTCTGTGAGAAAATAGCGCTCAAAAGTCGCCATTTTACTCTTGCCAAATAAAGGCGAAAATGGCCCGCTCCACGCATACCAAATCAAATCAGTCGCTAAATCTTCTTTTGCAGTCAGATCTTTTGCGCTTTCAGTTATCTGTTTTTCAAAAAATCCCAGTAGTTCTTTTCCGCGATAAGATTGGTCTAATTCAAATGCTAAGAGCTGCCCCTTTTCATCTACAGGTATACAGCCATGAAACAGTACATGCTGATTGTTCGTGAGATACATTCCCCCTTTTTCGATCAAAAACGTCATGTGTTTTTGCATTCTTAATGAGTGCTGGAATGAATACATCAAACTATCGATCACTTTTTGTTCCTCTTCCAAGAACTTTTTAGGATCATCTGGCTGGATCGTTTGAAAACAAGTCCCTTTCAACTCATAGAGCTGACCTTCTAAATCGATCGTTGATTCCTCATAGTTGATTTTTTCCAACAATTTACGATCGTCCATTTTAAATTCAGGTCGTCGATCCAACAACTGATGTTCTGATTTGAATTGGAGGATAGAAAGTGCTTGATGGATTTTTTCTAATTCTTCTTGCTCTCTTTCAGATAGATCTTTCCTGTTTTTAGGCGTAAATACAGGATTCTTCTGGTAGGTTTGATGGGCAAAAGAAAATAATGGACGTAAATTTAATCCATATTCTTTCTCTAATTCAAATAAATAGTTGTAGCGTGCGGCAATCCGTAAAAGCGTCAATAAACATGCCTCAGAGCCGCAATACGCACCAATCCACAAAATATCATGATTCCCCCACTGGATATCTACAGAGGAAAAATCCATGATTCGATCCATTACTTTGGCTGCTTGAGTTCCCCGATCAAAAATATCACCCACGATATGCAAATGATCGATGACAGATTTTTGGATCGTCTGCGCAAGTTTTGTTAAAAATTTTTCTTCTTCCTCCATCAAGACAAGTTGTTCAATGATTTTTTTTACATAGTCTTTTTTCCCATTGATACGATCATCGATATACAAGAGTTCCTCAATGATATAGCTATATTCTTTCGGCAATCCTTTTCGAACTTTTGATCGAGTGTATTTGACTGTCGTAAACCGTAAAAGATCAATCAAACGATGGATCAGCTGGGATTTATCTTGTTTTTTGTACCAATCAGTCGTCAATGCATATTCTGGATAAGCCGTAAAAATAGTGAATTGGCTAATCTCCGTTTCCGTCATTTGTTCAGAGAAAAGGTCTTTGATCTTTTCTTTAAGATTTCCTGAACCGATACGCAGAATATGATCAAAAGCAGGAAATTCGCCATGTATATCGCTCAAAAATAACTCTGTTCCTTTTGGAAGCTGTAAAATTGCTTCGAGATTGATGATTTCCGTGATGACATCTTCCGTTGTGGGGAATTTCTCTGAAAGTAAATCTAAATAGCGGTCCATTAAAACGCCTCCAAGAATTGGTATACCCAACATTATAAAGTTGTTATACACTATTTTCAATGGATATATATCCAATATAATAAAAAAATAGAAATAGGTCTATACAAAAAAGAAGCTGGGAACCATAAATGTCCAGCTTCCTTCTATATTTTTCTATATTTTATGCTTTTTTTCGTTCATTTCTCATAATTGAAATCGATTGTTTCAATGAACTCCATAATCCGCCTTCGCTATAAACGAGTACATTCGATTTGTACATGTTTGCAGACAAAATCATCAATAAGAATGTCACGGCTACAAGTACCAACAAGGAAATCAATGCTCCACCCATACCGACTGTCTCATTTGCCAAGCGAACCGGCATAATATAAGAAGATAGGAATGGAATATACGAAGTGATCCGAATAACGATATTATTTGGATCTGACGCACCTAATATCAACCCAAGCATGTATCCGCCTAAAGATAAATAAGTCACTGGCAAAATTGCTTTTGCTGTATCTTCTGCTTTGTTGACCAAAGAGCCACATAAAGCTGCCAAAACAGAAAAAATCAAAATGCCAAAGATCATAAATAGAAGAGAATACCACAAGAATGGTCCAATCAAGTTATCCAATGAGATACCGTCTAATATATTCTTGACCATTTCCATATCTTTGAATTGATTGTATCCTACACCAAAAATAATGCCGTATAATGCCATTTGCGTTAATGCAACAAGTAAAACACCAGTTAGTTTCCCGTAAAAATGCTTTTGTGCAGTCGTACTGGACAGGATCACTTCCATGATCCGCGTGCCTTTTTCAGAAGCAATCTCTTGTGCAATGATTTGTGCATAAGTCAGAATGATAATGAACAAGACAATCGTCGCCACATAGCTGACAACATATTGGACTGTCGAATTATCTTCTCCTACCGACATTTTTCCTTTTGAATCAAAGTTGACTTTTTGTCGAGTTAAACTTGCCTGTTGGCTCAAACTTGCCACTTCTTCTGGAGAAATGCCTAATTCACTTGCTCGAATCATTGATTGCAAGCCAGTCAATTGTTGTTGTATCAGCAGTTGTGTACTTTGTCCCAATGAATTTTCGCTATACAGCGTCCCATTTACCTTATCTTTATCAGTTGTGACTACTAAATAAGCATCAATTTTTTCTTTCGAAAGGTCTTTTTGTGCGTTTTCTTCAGAATCCACTGCTTTGAACTCAAAATCATCTGTTTTGACTTGGCTCATTTGCTGACTGATTTGTTCATTATCAGCCAATACGCCGATTTTATTGACATCACTATTTTGCTGGGCAAAGTTTCCTGCTACATAAATAATACCTAGCATGATGAAAGGGACTAATATCATAATCAAGAAAGAAATCGACTTGACATTTTTTAAATAGACATCTTTGGTAATAATCCAAAACTTACGCATCGATTTCACCTGCTTTCAATTTGAAAATTTCTTCCAAAGTTGGCGGTTGCTGGTTGAACATAGGGATATAACCGAATTGAGTCGCACGAGTAAAGATTTCTTTCCCTGCTTCAGGATCCTCTAATGTGATCTCTAACGTATTATCCTCACGAAGGATCACTTTTTTCACGCCTTCGATTTCTTCTACTTCCTGTTGGCTTAACCCAGATTCCAAGAATAACTTCGTACGGCCAAATGATTCACGGATTTCATGGACTTTTCCATTCAAAACCATTTTTCCGTTTCGCAGCATGATCAAATGATCGCAGATTTTTTCTACATTATCCATATTATGGCTAGAAAAAATGACACACGAACCGTGTTTTTTCAATTCCAATATTCCATCTTTCAGTAATTCCGCGTTTACTGGATCTAACCCGCTAAATGGTTCATCCAAAATGATCAATTTAGGTTCATGGATCAATGTGGCGATGAGCTGGACTTTTTGCTGATTCCCTTTAGACAAAGATTTTACTTTATCCGTCTTTTTCCCTTTTACCTGAAATTTTTCCATCCAAAAATCGATTTTTGGTTCAATTTCTTTTCTTGATTTCCCTCTAAGTTCTGCAAAATAAAGCAGTTGGTCTTGAATCGTTACTTTTGGATAAAGTCCTCGTTCTTCTGGAAGATAACCGATGATATCATAATCTTTCTCCCCAAGATGATGACCATTCCATAACACTTCTCCTTGGTCTTGTGTCAAAAAATCCAAGATCAAACGAAAAGTCGTTGTCTTACCAGCACCGTTTTGACCAATCAGCCCCATGATTTTTCCGTCTGGGATTTGGAAAGAGACATGATCGACAGCTGTGTAGTTCCCAAAAGTTTTAACAAGATCCTTGACTTCTAACATTTCTTCACTCCTTCTTCAATAAATCCATATATCCTAAGACACCAGATGTAAGCGATTTATTATTTACCAACAAAACATATACCCTCTTGTTGTTGTAAATAAAATGATAGGACACTTTACTTTCTTTGTAAAGTGCCCTTTTCTCATTCCTGATGTAATTTATCAAATACGTTTTGTGCGACATTTTTCGGTAGTCCGATTTCTTGTAATTCTTCTATCGTAGCTGCTGTGATATTTTTCAATGATTTGAACTCTTTAAGCAACATTTTTTTTCGTTTCGGTCCTAGCCCTTCGATTTCGTCTAATCGGGAAGCAAAACTGTTTTTACTACGCAGCTGCCGATGGAAAGTGATCGCGAATCGATGGACTTCATCTTGGACCCGCTGGAGCAAGAAAAACTCAGGTGAATTTCGCTCAAGTGGTACTACAGCCAAATCTGTACCGAATAGCAACTCATTTGTTTTATGTTTATCGTTTTTTGCCATACCAGCAATAGGAATATCGATTCCTAATTGATTTTCTAAGACATCTTTTGCTACATCGACTTGTCCTTTTCCTCCATCGATCAAGATTAAATCAGGTAAAGGCAATCCTTCACGAATCACTCGTGAATATCTGCGATAGATGACTTCTCTCATTGATGCATAATCATCGGGTCCGTTGACTGTTTTTATTTTATATTTCCGATATTCTTTTCTTGCTGGTTTTCCATCAATGAATACGACCATCGCAGCCACAGGATTCGTTCCCATGATATTGGAGTTATCAAAAGATTCGATGCGTATTGGGGTCGGGATATTCATTGCGTTTCCTAAACGTTCAACTGCTCCGATCGTCCGTTCCTGCTTTCTAGCAATCAGATCAAATCGTTCATTCAAAGCAACTGAGGCATTCTTATTCGCCAATTCCACTAATTTTTTCTTTTCGCCTCGTTTCGGTTGTAGAACTTTCGTATCCAACAAAGCTTCTACACTTGGCTTGTCGATTGTATCAGGAATCAAGACTTCTTTAGGAATGAAATGTTCATTTTCCTGATAAAACTGGCCAATATAAGTCAAAAAATCTTCTTCTGCTTCGTTATAGAAAGGAAACATTGAAACATCTCGTTCAATTAACTTTCCTTGTCTTACAAAAAACACTTGGACACACATCCAGCCTTTATCAATCGCATAACCAAATACATCTCGATCCAGTAAATCAGTATTTGTCATTTTTTGGCGAGTCATGATTGTTTCGATGGCACGGATCTGGTCTCGGTATTCTGCAGCTTTTTCAAATTCCATGTTTTCAGCAGCTTTTACCATTTTCTGATGGATCTCTGACTCGATTTTTTCGTGTCCTCCGTTTAAAAAGTTTTTCACTTCATCAACGATTTTCGTATAGACTTTCGGATCTACGTCGAAATAATAAGGACACAGACATTGCCCCAAATGATAGTAAAGACAAGGCTCCTTCGTCTGACTAGGTTTGCATTTTCTCAGAGGAAATAATCGGTCGAGGATCTTCTTTGTCTCATTCGCCGCACCGACATCGGGATATGGTCCAAAATATAGTGCTTTGTCTTTTAGTACTTTGCGAGTAATCACCAAACGGGGATATTTTTCATTCGTTATCTTAAGGAAAGGATAGGTTTTATCATCCTTTAACATAATATTGTATTTAGGATCATTTTTCTTTATCAGATTGATTTCTAAGAGCAAGGCTTCTATATTCGATTCTGTAACGATGTATTCAAAGTCTTCAATTTCACTAACAAGCCGTTCCGTTTTCGTATTATGGCTGCCAGTAAAATATGAGCGGACGCGATTTTTCAATATTTTGGCTTTTCCGACATAAATGATCGTTCCATTTTTATCTTTCATCAAGTAACAGCCGGGCTGATCAGGAAGTAAAGCTAGTTTGTTTTTGATTCGTTCGTTCATCTGGTACTCCCCTTCATATTCAATTAAAGTTATTATAGCATGACTGTCAAAAAAACAATCCAGCCTGACAACGTAATTATACTCAAAAAAGGTTAATTTGAATAACCTTAACTCAACCGCAAAAAAACCGAGGACGGAACTGAATTCAGTCCCATCCTCAGCTTATTTTTGCTTTAAGCTTTTATAAATATTGATCGATCATTTGACGTAGTTGTTCTTTTGAATGAACACCAACAGCTTTTTCTACTACTTGACCATCTTTTTTCAACATTAATGTTGGAATACTCATGATTCCGAATTGTTGAGGAGTTTCTGGATTTTCATCCACATCCATTTTAGCAATTCTGAATTCTTCTTCATCATATTCTTGTTCCAATTGATCCAAAATCGGTGCTTGCATACGACATGGACCACACCAAGTTGCCCAAAAATCAATTAATACAAGTCCTTTGTCTGTTTCTTCGTTAAATGTCTTATCTGTAATTACTTGTGACATATCAAAGACCTCCATTTTTAAAATCTATGACCAGTATAGCATTTCTATCCTTGGATAGCGAACCATCTGCTTACCTTTAGTAAGTTTTACTTAAATTTAACAATTGTTGCACCATTTCCGCCTTGATTTGCCGGTGCAAACTCAAAGCTTTTGACGCTCCGATGGTTTTTAAGATAATCAGTAATTCCCTTGCGAAGTGCGCCTGTCCCCTTTCCGTGGACAATAATCACTTGAGGATAACCTGCTAGGATGGCAGAATCCAAATATTGATCTACTTCACTTAGCGCTTCCTCATATCGTTTTCCTCGAAGATCCAATTGATTCGGCACATGACTGCTAGATTCAGAGCGTACAGCATGGACAACTCGTTGTGTCGGCTCTTTTTGAGGAGCAACAGGCGTCAGTTCGTCTTCGGACACATTCATTTTTAGTATACCGATTTCTACTTGCCACTGATTCCCGTTTTTACGTAAAAGCGTTCCTCTTTGGCCGTAAGTCGTAACCAACACTTCGTCTCCCGGTTTCAATGTTTTTTGTTCTTTCGCCTTCTTCAATACTTTATTTTTCTTCAATGTTTCTTCTTGATGTAGATTTGCTAATTGGGTCTTTGCATCGATCAACTGATGCTCTTTCACATTTCCTTGCCCGATCTGCTGTTGCATTTTACGAATATCAGCAATGATTTTTTCTGCTTTTTCTTCCGCCTCTGACACGACTTCATTTGCTTTTTTCTTTGCTTTCTCTATTTCTTTTTCACGTTCTTCAAAGAAATAGCTGTAAGCTTCTTTCAAATCATTATGAAGTTCTTGTGCTTCAGAAACAAAATGACGCATTTCCAGATATTCGGTCTCTGCCATTTTCCGGCGATTCTCTAAATCTGTGATCATTTCATTTAAATCTTGGCTCTCATCATTCATCAACTGCTTTGCTTCATTAATAACATCTGTATCAAGGCCTAATCGGCTGGAGATTTCAAACGCATTGCTTCGTCCAGGCACACCGATCAGTAAACGATACGTTGGACTTAGTGTATCCACATCGAACTCCATGCTGGCATTAATCGTATTTGCCCGATTGTATCCATAAACTTTCAATTCAGGATAGTGCGTAGTTGCCATCACATAAGCAGACTTTTTACCAAGATCATCTAAGATTGCGATGGCTAGAGCAGCACCTTCTTGTGGATCTGTTCCTGCACCAAGCTCGTCAAATAGTACCAGACTTTTTTCATTGACTTTTGATAAAATATCTACGGTGTTCGTCATATGAGAAGAAAAGGTCGATAGACTTTGCTCAATCGATTGTTCGTCACCTATATCCGCAAATACTTCTCCAAAAATACCGATTTGGCTTTCTTCTCCTGCAGGAATCGGCAACCCTGCTTGCCCCATCAGCTGTAACAGACCTAAAGTCTTCAACGTGATCGTTTTCCCACCTGTATTAGGTCCTGTAATGACGATGGCTTGATAGTCTTTTCCAATTGCGATGTCATTAGGAACTACTTTTTCCTGATCAATCAGCGGATGTCTTGCTTGTTTCAAGACGACATGATTGTCCTCACTGATTCCCGGCACGATGGCTTTTACTTCTTTACCAAATCGTGCTTTTGCATTCATCAGGTCCATTTTACCAATCACATAAGCATTGTGGATGATTTCTTGACGATGTGGAACAAGTTCTGCAGAAAGTTCACTTAAAATACGTTGAATCTCATTTCGTTCAGCGATTTGGTATTGACGCAAACGATTATTCAAATCCACCACTTGTTTTGGTTCAATAAATAAAGTCTGTCCTGAAGCACTTTGATCGTGGACTACACCGCCAAATACACCGCGGTATTCTTGTTTGACTGGGATAACGTAGCGGTCATTTCGCATGGTGATGATTGCATCGCTCAAATATTTTGCGTTCTTCCCGCGGACGATTCCGTCTAACTGTTCACGAACAGCTTGTTCACTTCGACGAATGTTCTGTCTTATGATTTTTAGCTCAGGAGAAGCATCATCGGTCACGCGTCCGTCTTCATCAATTGCTTCCTTTAAACGGCGACTTAAAACAGGAATCGTGACTAGCTGATCTGCCCACACATACAAACGCGCAAATTCGATTTCACTGTCAGAAAGATCATCAATGAACCGATGCAATTCACTTGTCGTAGATAACACTCTGGAAACTTGTGCAAGCTCCACTCCATTCAAGTCTGCCCCGATTTCGATCCGTTTCATATGAGGGCGGATATTTTCAAGTTTTGGTATAGGAATCCCGCCTCGCAGACGTTGTACTTTCAATCCATCCTCAGTTTCTTGAAGCCATTCTGTGATCGTTTGTTCCTCGCTCACTGGTACCAATTCTGCCAGTTCTTCTTTTCCTTGTGCAGTCACTACAAATTGTTTGACCATCTGTTTGACTTTTTCAAATTCCAATGTTTCAAGGATTCGGTTATTCATTTTATCACCTTATCTTTCACTATGAAAAAAGGGCTGTGCCGGACATACGTTGCGCAGCCTTCTTAAATAAACTACTGTGTACAAAAAACGAAACATTCTTGTAAAAGTTTTTCTTAAAAAATATTTTCTAGCCCTATTTCCCTTAATTCAAAATATTCGTTACCCAAAGCTCATACATCTTGTTGGTAAGAAAGGGCGTTCTCTCAACGATAAAACGAGCGAAACTATGCTCGCCGAATTGATTTTGGACCGCATCTAATGGAACAAAGGCAAGTAACTGCAAAATCAAAAATATAGTAACGTAAGCCATAATTAGTGACAAGATACCTCCAGCAATCCAGTCTACCTGTCTCAAGATCGGCACATATGTCAATCCATGGACAAAGACCCCCACAAATCGGGTGATCAGCCAGCCAATCAGCAAAATGATCAGAAAAGCCGTTCCTGCATAAAAAGCTTCATCTAGGTGAAAGGCAAATGCTTGATCAAAAAATGCTAATTTTGATGTCGGAGTGACAGCTGGGTATGGAATGTATAATTCCAAATGACTTGCTAATGGTTTGTAAAAATGCTGGGCAGCAATAAATGACAACACATATCCGATTGCGAATATGACTTGTAAAGCAAACCCGCGACGTGCTCCAGAAAAAAACGCGATTAGCAATAAAAATAAAATCAGAAAACTCAGCATGCTACGTTCCTTTCTCTTCTAACTTTTTTAAATTTTTCTTATTTTGATAAAAGGATCTTAATTAGAAGATTTTTGTTTGATTTGTCCTTTTCGTTTTTCATTTAAAATCTGTTGTGCTTCCACATGATTTTTAATAGTATGATCTGCTTGACCATTTTCTTTCAGTACTTCTCGAGCTTCATTCTCGATTGCTTCCATGCGTTTTACGCGATTTTCAAGCTCTGTAAATTTGATCATTTTTTTCTTTAATTCTGCTGTTTCTTCTTCTAGTTCCAAGATTCTTTCTTGTTTCTTCAATTGATCCGAAAGCGCATTGACAGCCATCAAGATCGCTGCTTGTTCATTATCCATTTGTGGTGATAATTGTTTCAATTCTGCTAACTGCTCATTGATCAGCTTCGTTACGATATCCATATGATGCTTGGTTTCCCGTCCGATAATAGTATATGTTTGGTTGGCAATCACTGCTTTGTAGCGTGTTTTTTCGTGCGCCATACGAATCATTTCCTCCTATTTGATGAAAGTTTTATTTAGTGTACCATGAAGTTGGTTCTTTCACCGTTCTCCACAAATATTTTTCACATACTTAACTATTATATGATAAACTTTAAAAAAATGCTATGTCTCGCAACCTCTTAGAAAACGAAAAGTCAGGAGTTGCGGTATAGATTTATGTATAAAAACGAGGAGAATTTTATGAGCAACGTCATTATCAAAGCAACGAACGACCAACTTAGTCAAATGAAAGCATACTATCGCTCTTATTTGTTAAATAAACAGATTCCTTATACTATCTTTGCTGCAAAAAAAGACGGGACGACCATCACTGCTTACACATCAGGAAAAGTGATGTTCCAAGGGGCAAACGCAGAAACGGAAGCTCAGCGCTGGGGACAGGCACAGGATAAACAGGCCAAACCAGCAAGAACGGTCTCTTCTTTGCCAAAAAATATCAGTCAATTATCCGTTTTAGGTAGCGATGAAGTCGGAAATGGCAGCTATTTCGGCCCACTAACAGTATGTGCTGCTTATGTGAAACGTGATCAGCTTGCAGAATTACGTAAACTTGGTGTTCGAGATTCAAAAGAGTTAAAAGATAGCCAAATCATCCAACTTGCTGATATCTTAAAAGAAACTATCCCTTACAAACTACTTGTCTTGCCCCCAGAAAAATACAATGAGATCCAGCCAAAATACAATGCCGTTCGGATGAAAGTCGCTTTGCATAATCAAGCAATCCATTTACTGCTAAAAAAAATCGCACCAGAAAAACCAGAAGCGATTTTGATCGATCAGTTTACGCCAGAAGCAAATTTTAAAAAATATGCACGTTTAGAAAAAAATCACTTGCAAGAAAAACTGTACTTCGTTACTAAAGGAGAACAATATCATTTAGCTGTTGCTGCTGCTTCTATCATCAGTCGTGCCAGCTTTTTAGAAGAGTTAGACAAAGCATCAGCTGAAGCTGGAATCACCCTTCCCTCAGGAGCTGGAACGAAATCTGATCAAATAGCGGCAAAACTATTAGAAAAAGGCGGCATACCTATGCTTGAAAAATATGCCAAACTTCACTTTGCCAATACAGAAAAAGCGTTGAAGCTACTAAAAAAATAAAAGAACTGTGACAAAAGTCGTGTCACAGTCCCTTATTCCGAATCAACGGTGTTCAATCATCTGACCCTCGGTATTAGCTCAACAAACGGCAAAATATGAGGAGCTATTTTT
>NZ_BJLL01000072.1:0-11608 GCF_007996925.1 Enterococcus sp. NBRC 3427
CTCACGCTCTTTTAAACTATTTCGAAGTACTAAACTTATGAAGTAAGAATACCTAAGCCAGAGCCAATGTGCTCGCCTGCAAGCAATTGCTCTTTTGCTTGTCGCTGTAAACTCGTACTTTCTGGATAATCATGTATTTGGGCATCTACTCGTCCAAAGATCCAAGGGACTCCACTATCGTCCTGTTCATCAACTGATAATAATCGATAATCGGCTGCAAAAAGACAGATTTTTGACTCTTTTTTCAACCATTTAGTAAGATTGGGTGATAGTAACCAAGTATCTGTGTACATCACTTGGTAATGGTAATCAGGAAAATAAAGTTCAAAAAAACGAATGGCACTTTCGTAACTATCTCTTATCTTATTCTGAGATAAATCTGCATCGGAAGGAATATGAAGAGAAAGGCACTGCTTTCCTTCTAATCTTAGATCCGTGTACCCTTTCGGAAAATATGTCATTTCGTACTCCAATTCACCAATCCGAAAGATCAAGCCACTAGTGTAATGCCAAATCCAAAAACCACGGTCAAAGCGATAGCTTCCTGTTACTTGGAAATGTTCATGAATAAATCTAGTAAAAGCATTCATTGTTGCCAAATAGATAGTTCTTGGAATCTTCAATGGTTGATAAATTTTTTTCCAACTTTGAGAAGCTGCATATAGATAAATAGCTAATGCTGCAAAAGGTTCCTCTTCATAGACTTTGTCTATTTTCTTTGCAGTCGCCTTTGCTTTATTAGGATCCATTAGTTCATGACTATATTGCTCAAACACCTCATCAAGGATGTTTTTTGCTTGTACAATCATTTGCTCTATAACGACTTTGGGAAGAGTTAAAGTTTCTGCCAGAATTTGGATTTCATTGCTTATTTTCTTCATCAAATTTCCCCTTTTCATATCTTTGAACCTCATTGTTTAAATGACTGATTATCCGGACACCATATGGTATAAACATACTTTTATTGTACACTAACTATAAAACTTAAACTTTCTATGAAGAAAGAATATCTGTAAGACTTTCAAGGAAAGCATTGACCATCTCAGGAAAGTTTATTCAGTTACCATCATAAACAAAATTTTTTGATAGAATAAATATAAAATTTTTTTGAAAGTTCCTTTCCACATTTTTGTGTGAATTTGACTTAATGCTGAGAATCTGGCTTTTGAACACCTTGAATTAGAGGTTGTGACAAAAATCTTGTCATAACCTCTTTTGGCACATATATTTGTCCTTCTATTCTAATTTTTGACGAACAACCGTTAAATAATGTTGCAAACCAACCGTCATTACCCACGCAACACCTAAACCGATGAAACTTCCTATGACGATCCCTAAAAAACGATATTCGATCAAAGAAATCAAGTATGCTCCACGAATAAGTGTAGATAGCATCAACGCCATCGGATTAAGAAAAATATTAGCAACTGCATAATTTCTAGCAACTAGAAATTGTGCGATTCCATATAGAAAAGTGATCAGAAAAATGGTCTGCAACTGCGTAAACGGCACAAATGACAAGAATGCCGACACACATAACCCACCCATCGATCCAATCAGATATTGGACTTGTCGATGCTTCATCGCATCCAAGTTTTCTGCTAGCAAAATCGATGCACATGACAAGGTCAACCAATAAGGATTATGCAGATTCAAGCCGTGACTGACATAAACGGAAAGAAATAAGGCAGCGCTGTAGAAAACAGAATCAATGATCACTAAAGGCTCTTCGTGAAATCTTTCTTTTAAAGTTGCTTTTTCAATTGTCTGCTCAGGCCGTGAATCCAGTAATTTTGTAATCACTGCCGCAATCAGGGCAAAAACGACACCCATAAAAAAATAAAGTGAGACGATCGGTAATTGAGCGATTGGCAGCTGCATGCTCGTTCCCATGGCAGAAAGCATCGCAAAAAACAAGCCACCTGGTTTAGAAATATGGAATAATCGCAACACGAATCTGCTGGAAAAAGCAACCAAAGCTACGGCAAATGGTTCAAGCCATAAAACATAAGTCGATAAGATCCCCAAAACGAAAGCAACCAACAGTCCGCAACCGATCAGAAACATACGTTTCAGCAAATATTTCATCGGTATGTTTTGATAATAGAAAAAAGTAAAGATCCCTAATGATGAAAAACTTGAAATCAAAAAATCATGATTTATGTAACCTAACCATAATACAATAAAGATAAGTAGCATCAGATTCATGATACGAAAAGGATTATCTTGTATTTTATTGAAACGAAAATAAGTCTTGAACAATCTATCCCTCCTTCCTAGTAATTGGAAAAAAAGCTGAACCAAGATGAAATGCCAATCCCGTTTGTCAGCATTACCTAGTATAACAACTATTTCTTGATTTTTCATAAACTTAGTATCAAAAAGTAAACAACTTGGAGAAATTAGAACAAAAAACGAACATTCCGAGTCGTTTTGACAGAAAAAAGATAGCAACTTTTCCAAGCAACTCGCTATCTTAGCTTTGTTAAAGAAACCGGATTCCCAACAAAAAAAAGCTTCTAATTTTCGTACGATAACTACGTTGGTCCTTAAACTTCATACTTTTTTATGATTTTTCAGCGGTTTTCGATGGTATACTTTTTAAATGGAGGAGATGTCTATGCGGTATGTATCAAAATTTTTATTAGGGATTTATTTATTCTTTCTATTATGGTTGATTTTATTCAAGCTATCATTTAATCTTCCACAATTTCTCACTTATTCTTACAGCAATGTCAATCTCGTCCCTTTTTCTACTTTTTCTTTTGAAAATACGACGGTATTACGTGAGACCACTTATAACTTGATTGTCTTTTTTCCTTTTGGGGTGCTTTTGAATGTCAATTTCAAGAGACTTTCTTTTTCTAAAAAATTAGGGATTATTTTCCTTGTAAGCTTCTTGGCAGAATTGATTCAATTCCTATTCGGTATTGGCGTAGCGGACATCACTGATTTGATAACTAATACAACAGGAGGACTGATAGGTTTATGGGCCTATCAACTTCTAAACAAACATCTATCGACAAATAAGTTAGACCGTCTAGCCATTATTTTGGGATACATTTTATTCTTATTTCTGATCGTAGCTTTTTTATTTTTGACCCGAACTGTCCGTCTTCAATAAAATCGTTCGTAAAAAAAGACCGTAATAGACACATTCCAATGTGTATCTATGACGGTCTTTTTATTCAGTCATTGGTTTAAAAAAATCTATTTTCATCTCTAATCTACTATATTATTGCAGCAGGACGACTTGCAGTTTGAAACTGACAGGCTATATTCCCCTTATTTAACAAAAAGGGTTTTTTTTTAGCTTAAAGGCTTAAAATCTTAACATTCTTCCTAGTCAATATCTCAATCTAGAAAGGAATTCCGTCTTAATTTATACCCTACTCAGGTATATTATTTTTCTATAAAAAGCTTGTTTTATAAGTAATTACTTTATATTTTCTATGGTTTTTCTCCTTATTTAGGCTCCCTTCTCCTTGATTCTGCCAGTATATTCTGCCTGATCCTACTTTTTGAAGGCATTTCAAAGGAAAAAAACAGTAGTTTTTAGAAGTAGTAGAGAAATCTGAGACACGGTATTTTCTGTGTCGTTATTTTTTAAGTATAAAATAACAAAAGTGTAAAATGAGATATGTTATTTTTTTATTCCAAAAACCACACCGTTTTATACTGTTTGAAAACACGTTAATATTTATTCATTTCTGTTGTATATCTCCTATCAAAAGAAATCTATACGCCCTTCTTTGACTAGTTTTTTATTTTTATCTCTTACGAAGTTATCCACTGTGGAAAAACTAACTATCTATTTTTCGATACACTTTTCTAAAAATTAAATTTTCCACAAATAAAAACACGTTTACAACAGAATCATACTGCTGTAAACATGCTTTTCTTAAATAGATAGAACATCAGATTACATAAAGATGTTTATTTTTTTATTGCTGTGAATAATGTCAAAAATCCTACGACACCAACTACTGTCCAAGTCAAATGACCTTGATCCAAATAAATAAGCATCGTGACAAAACTAGTAATCAGTCCTACATGAATTCTTTTTTGATCCATCTGCATCCCTCTTTGAATACTAGTATCACTCGGATATTTGATCGTTTATTTATTTTTTCTATATTTTTCTCTTAAATTTTAAACACGGATCATTTTACCGATATTGTGATTCGATGGTACGACTTGGGATGATCCAAGCAGCTAGAATCACGATGTTTGCGATCAGCACGGCTACTGGCGCTACTAAATACCCTAAGACAATTCCTAACACATTCAAACCAATCGATAGATACGATTTCTTGTAATTATTCAACATCGCCTTCAATGCTTTCTCGTGGCCTTTATTTGCTTTGACAAGTTCTTTTGCCAAGATATAATACGCAATATTAGCGGTCAAGGTAACAAAACCATAAGTCATTTCTGGAGCCAGGCTATTGATGTACTCACTGATCCATGAAGTTGCAAACGGAAAAAGCGAAAGCGCAAAAACAAAGAAACTGTTCGCCCATAAGACCCGTCCATTTATCTTATGTACAACTTGAAATAAATGATGATGATTGTTCCAATAAATCGCTAAAATGATAAAACTGACAATATAGATAAAAAATCGGTAACCTAATGCAGCGAGCGCCTCCCACGTGTCTCCGTTAGGTTCATGAAGTTCTAAAACTAAAATAGTCATGATAATCGCGATTACAGCATCTGTAAATGCTTCAAGACGATTTTTAGGCATGATATTCTCCTCCTTTTCCGCTCTATTTTAGATGATAAACCAGAGAAAAAGCAATTGTTTGATCATTTAAGTAGATGAAGTAAAAATCAGTCTTCAGTTGGAGGTGTTTTTAAACAATCCCTGTTATACTTTTTCTATAGTAAAGAATGAACAAGAGGAGGGTTTTGTATGCGTCAAAAAAATATGTTCTTAAATATCTTCATGGTTCTTTTAGTGCTAATTGCAGCTAGCTTCGTCATCAGTCTTTTTGTCAGTGTCCTAAGCGGGCTTTTATGGTTTGCGGTCAAAGTTCTAATCCCAATCGCACTTATCATCTGGCTTGTTCGCTGGATCAAAGGAAATACACATAGAAAAAACTATTATTAATGTATGATACCATTCACTTCATTATGATATAACTTACTAAAAAAATAGGGTCGCGATATAAGTTCGCGGCCCTATTTGATATATCATATATATTTTTTTTATTTATCCTAATGCCACATCCAAAATCATCATAATGATAAATCCACTCATGACGCCAAAAACTGCAAAATGACGTTTGCTGGACAATGTCTGCTGTGCTTCAGGGATCAATTCTTCCACCACGACATAAATCATTGCTCCTGCGGCAAAAGCAAGTGCATAAGGAAGCAGCAGCTCCACTTTCGTTACTATTAGCGCTCCAATCACTCCAGCAATTGGTTCAACGATTCCAGAAGCTTGTCCGTAAACAAAGGCCTTTTTACGACTCAGACCTTCTTGTCGCAACGGGATTGATACAGCTGCTCCTTCTGGGAAGTTTTGGATACCAATACCTAGCGCCACCGAAACAGCGGCTAATATAGCGGCTGTCGGATTATCCGCAGTTGCTGCTGCACCGAATGCTACCCCCACGGCTAAACCTTCAGGAATGTTATGCAATGTAATAGAAAAAACAAGCAAGATCGTCCGTTTTAAATGGGTAGGCAATCCTTCTGCTTCATGTTGTGGTCCAAAATGCATATGGGGCAGTGTTTTATCTGCCATATATAAAAACACACCGCCTAAACCAAACCCAATACTTACAACTAGCCAAGCAATATCTCCATTTTCTTCTGCTTTTGTAATAGCCGGATCTAACAAAGACCAAAAACTTGCAGCAATCATGACACCAGAAGCAAATCCTAACATCAAGTTTAGCACTTCTTTTTTGATTTCTTTAAAGAAAAAAACCAACCCGGCACCAAGAGCTGTCATAAAATAAGTAAAAGCTGTCCCAGCAAGTGCTTGCTGCCAAGGTTCAAGTCTCAATAGCCATTCAACCATGCCATTCCCCTCTCTTGAATCTATCTATGTACTACTCTAGCATATTCCCAAAAACATGACTACATTTTTGTGAAAAGACGAATTAGTTGGGATTTTCGATAAAAAGTTCTATACTCTAGATACAAAAAATTTATGTATCATCATTGCTAAAGGAGTGAAACACCATGTCAAAAATCAATGCAGGAATCGCAATGGTAAAAGTTCTTGAAAGCTGGGGTATCGACCATATTTACGGCATTCCCGGAGGATCTTTCAATTCAATTATGGATGCGCTATATCAAGAAAAAACCGAAATCAACTACATTCAAGTTCGTCATGAAGAAGTCGGCGCACTCGCAGCCGCTGCAGATGCAAAATTAACGGGGAAAGTCGGCGCTGTCTTCGGCTCTGCAGGACCTGGTGCGACACATTTGATCAATGGTTTGTATGATGCACAGATGGACCATGTGCCTCTAGTAGCGTTCTTAGGACAAGTTGCTTCTACATCCATGAACTATAACTCTTTCCAGGAACTAAATGAAAATCCTATTTTCGCAGATGTCAGCGTATACAATCGTACAGTCATGACACCACAAAGTCTTCCGCATGTAGTAGATGAAGCCATTAAAGCCGCCTATGAGCATAAAGGCGTGGCTATCGTGACTATCCCTGTTGATCTTGGTTTTGAAGAAATTGACGAACAACCTTTCTCCACCGCTCACACTCACAAAACAAGTGTGATATTACCAGAAGAAAAAGATTTGCTAGCTGCTTTGCCTTATCTTGAAAAAGCAAAAAAACCAGTTCTTTATGTTGGTCAAGGAACGCGAAACGGATTTCCGCAAATCAAAGAATTCTCAGAACATTTTTCAGTTCCTGTTGTCGCTTCCGTTCTAGCAAAAGGAATTATTCCTGATGATTATGAAAACTTTCTTGGTTTTGCTGGACGTGTCGCTACTAAACCCGGAAATGAAGCATTGGCAGAAGCCGATCTGATCTTATTTGTCGGTAGCGACTTCCCATTTGGACGTGCATTTTTTAATCCAACTGCTGAATTTATCCAAATCGATATCGATGCGTCAAAATTTGGACGACGCCATGAAACATCTTTGTCGATCCTCGGTGATGCAAACACAGCTTTGCAAAGACTTGTCGAGTTAGGGGATGCTCGCCCTGCTGATAGCTGGTACCTAGCAAATCAAGAAAATAAAGAAAAATGGGTAAATTGGTTGAAATCTTTTGAAGATCGAGAGGAAGAACCGATTCGTCCAGAGGCTGTCTATAAAGAAATCAATCGTATTGCTGAAGACGATGCGATTTTCGTCACAGATGTCGGTAACACGACTATCCATTCTATTCGTTTATTGAATATGAACGGTAAACAAAAACATACGACATCTGGATGGTTCGCAACTATGGGTAATGGTGTGCCAGGAGGAATTGCCGCACAACTAAGCTACCCAGAAAAACAAGTATTTACCTTAAGTGGTGATGGCGGGTTTGCTATGGTCATGCAAGATATCATTACACAAGTCAAATATCAGCTTCCAATTATTAATGTTGTCTTTTCGAATGATTCTTTTGGTTTCATCGAAGCAGAACAAGAAGATACGGAACAAAAGAAATTTGGTGTATTTTTAGAAGATGCAGATTTCGGTAAAGTTGGAGAAGCGCTCGGGGCAAATAGCTTTACAGTCACAGAATACTCGCAACTTCGATTTGCCTTTGATGCAGCTGCAAAATCAGATCGTCCTGTAGTAATCGATGTGAAGATCAATAACAAGCGCCCATTGCCAGTAGAAGATCTGCATTTAGATCCAAGAAAATATTCTGAAGAAGAAATCCAAGCATTCAAAGAAAAATATGAAGTCCATGATTTGCCAGTATTGAATGAATTATATGAAAAGAGGTTGTGACAACTGCGCTATGCTTCGAGTATTAAGATAAAATTTGTGTATATAGCTTCTCACATTTTTGCATAAATTTGTCTCGACACCTAAAAATCACCTCGTGCATATTTGTCCATGATAAAAAAGCCGGCTTCCAATTACAACAGTAAAACTGTAATCGGAAGCCGGCTTTTTTATTTGTTTGATTTTACTTATCTAAATGCATAGACGATATGTGTGATACCAAATAACATAAAATAGAATCCAACTAAAAAGCTTAATGTCAACGCAGAAGAAATTGGATTAAACAATAAGAAAATTCCTAATAAAATTCCTAAAATATTGACGATGATCGTAAACCAATAATATCCTTCACTTACTCCTCTTGCCAAGTCAGCAGTAAATAACGCTAAAACTGAATCAGCAATAAACCATACTGCAAAAACAAAAGGCAATGCTGCGACTCCTGCACCAATATTGAATAAGAAAAAGACGCCAACTAGAATATCGATGATCCCGATTATTAAGGGCATCTTTCCTTTATATCCTGTTAGCTCTTTTAATCTGTTCCGTACAAACAGTTCAAATATCCCTTTAATAAAGGCAAAAATCGCAAAGACTACTACAATTGCAACTAAATTTCCGACAGGGTCTTGAAATGATAACAATGAGACAAGTACAAATAAAATTCCCAAAATCAATGAGCCCCAGTCGATGGTTCTTTTTTCATCCATTTTCAATCCTTCTTTCATTTCTTTTACAGTTTTATAGTACTCCCTCTTATAAATAACGTCAAAAATTATGCTGTTGCAAACTAATAAATCCTATAGTAGCTATTTTCGCTCCGCTTTTATTTTTATTTTTTTCATTCTGTTTCACGTGAAACACAAAGAATGTTCGATTGCCTTGAATCTTTTACCTTTCCCCTATATAATTCTATAAGACTTGTCAAAACTAATAATGATAAAAGTGAGGAAAAAAATTGATTACTGTAAATGATGTGAGTTTGCACTTTTCAGACCGCAAACTATTTGATGATGTGAATATTAAATTTACCCCCGGAAACTGCTATGGCTTGATTGGTGCAAATGGTGCAGGTAAATCAACGTTCCTTAAAGTGTTATCAGGGGATCTGCAGCCTTCCACAGGTTCCGTTACTATGGGACCAGATGAACGGATGGCCGTATTGAAACAGAACCATTACGACTATGAAGACTATACTGTACTTGAAACAGTCATCATGGGACACAAGCGTCTGTATGAAGTGATGAAAGAAAAAGATGCGATTTACATGAAAGAGGATTTCACTGACGAAGATGGTATTCGAGCAGCTGAATTAGAAGGAGAATTTGCTGAGCTTAATGGATGGGAAGCTGAACCAGAAGCAGCTGTTTTACTGCAAGGTCTGAACATCCCTGAAGAATTGCACCATCAGCAAATGAGTGAATTAACTGGTGGACAAAAGGTAAAAGTGTTATTAGCACAAACACTATTTGGTAAACCTGATGTTCTTTTGCTAGACGAACCAACAAACGGTCTGGATATCCAATCGATCAATTGGCTGGAAGAATTTTTGATCAATTTTGAAAATACTGTGATCGTTGTATCCCATGACCGTCACTTTTTGAACAAAGTATGTACACATATGGCGGATCTAGATTTTGGTAAAATCAAACTTTATGTAGGAAATTATGATTTTTGGTTGGAATCTAGTCAACTAGCGGCTAAACTTCAAGCAAACGCAAATGCCAAAAAAGAAGAACAAATCAAAGAACTCCAAGAATTTATTGCCCGCTTTAGTGCGAATGCATCAAAATCAAAACAAGCAACTTCACGTAAAAAAATGCTTGAAAAAATTACTTTAGACGATATCCAACCTTCTTCTAGACGTTATCCATTCGTTGGATTCAAACCTGAACGTGAGATTGGAAACGACTTATTGCAGGTAGAAAATGTAAGTGTAACGATTGATGGAAAGAAAAATTTAGATGATATATCTTTTAATTTGAGCAAAGAAGACAAGGTCGCTTTCGTCGCAGAAAATGATATAACAACAACAACGCTATTCAAAGTTATCATGGGTGAAATTACGCCAGATACTGGAACAGTACGTTGGGGTGTGACAACAAGTAATTCTTATTTACCAAAGGATACAACGAAAGAATTCGATACTGATCTAACGATTTTAGACTGGTTGCGTCAATATGCAAGTAAAGAAGAAGATGATAACACCTTCTTAAGAAGCTTCTTAGGAAGAATGTTGTTTTCTGGTGAAGAAGTATTGAAACCAGTGAATGTTTTATCTGGTGGAGAGAAAGTCCGTTGCATGCTTTCAAAAATGATGCTTTCGAAAGCTAACGTACTTGTATTAGATGATCCAACGAACCATTTAGACTTAGAATCAATCACAGCATTGAATGACGGCTTGATGGCATTTACTGGCTCAATCTTATTTGCGTCACATGACCATCAATTTATCCAAACATTGGCAAACCGCATCATTGCCGTTTCGGATAAAGGTGTGATCGATCGAGCTGATACGACATATGATGAATTTTTGGAAAATGCAGATATTCAAAAACAATTGAACGAGTTATGGGCATAATGGCCTATTTAGCTTAAAAAATAAAAAAACAGCGACCTCTAAGAGATAGGATGCTCATCTATCTTTTAAGAGTCGCTGTTTTTGTTACAATCAATTTCTGGGCTTTTTTACAGAATGAGTTACTGCTTTTATCGACTGATTCCCATCGAAAAAATCGCGATACAGCCATAGCCTGTGTGACTGGCGATCGTTGGTCCTAAGGGATAAAGCTTCACATCTTTCATCTTTATCTGCTCTTCCAAAAGCCGTTTTGCCTTCTCCGCGCTCTCTAGATCCCCAGCGTAAGCCACATAAACGATTTGATCAAGTGGTGCAACGATTGTTTTTACCGTCTCATTGACGATTGTCTGGATCGACTTGTTTCTTCCTCGAACTTTGTCAACATTCGTCAGCCTTCCTTCTTTATCCACCGTAATAATAGGCTTTACACTCAATAGACTGCCAAGAGTAGCACTTGCTTTGGAAATCCTACCGCCTCGTTCTAGATATTTCAGATCGTCTACTGTTACCCATGAATGGACTTTCAAATAATTACTTTCCAGCCACTCTAGGGTTTCTTCGATGCTTTTACCTTCTTTTTTCAATCTTACAGCTTCCAATACTAAAAGCCCTTCCCCAATACTTGCAGCTTTTGTATCAAAAACATAGATCTCAGGGTCTTCATATTCTTCCTTCAGCAATTCAACCGCTTGAAGCGCACTACTGTAAGAGCCGCTTAATCCACTGGAAAAAGCCACATATAAAACAGGAATCTGTTTTTCCGCATAAGAACGGAAAAATTCTAAATATCGGCCAACATTGATTTGTGATGTCGTAGGCATCGCACCATTTTTCAGCTGATTCATGTAGCGGTCATAATTGAATGTCTTTCCGAGGTCATCTACTAACTCTTGATCATTCAATTGGAGATTCATTGATAAAAAATCAACTTTTTCTTTTGCTAATACATGGTATGGCAGATCACAACAAGAATCTGTTACAATTTGATACACATTTTTCAACCCCTTCTCGTTACATTTTACCCTTATCGTCTATTATAGCAAATCTCTTGCGCTAGACACACTTTAACCGGTTTATTTTCGCAAGTTCTAATCAAAATAA
>NZ_BJLL01000073.1:0-10308 GCF_007996925.1 Enterococcus sp. NBRC 3427
CTCACAACCTCTTGGTAAATGGTGTTCAAAAGCCAGTTTCTCGGTATTAAGCCAAATTTATACGAAAATGTGGAAAGTCATTTTCACAACCTCTTTATTTCAAATCTAATTCTACTGGACAATGGTCACTGCCCATAATGTCCGTATGGATCTTTGCATCAGCCAGTCTTGGCGCTAAATCTTTGCTCGTCAAAAAGTAATCGATCCGCCAACCAGCATTGTTTTTTCTTGAATTGAATCGGTAATTCCACCAAGAGTAAACACCTTCTTGAGTTGGATAAAAATAACGAAATGTATCGATAAACCCGTTATCCAACAGTCGAGAAAGAGCCGCTCTTTCTTCTGGAGTGAATCCAGCATTTTTTTGATTCGTTTTCCAGTTTTTCAAATCGATCGTTTGATGCGCGACGTTTAGATCCCCGCAAACGATGACTGGTTTTTGTTTCTTTAAATTTTCTAGATAATTATAAAAGGCTTCTTCCCATTCTAATCGGTAATCTAAACGTTTCAATTCACTTTGAGAATTTGGCGTATAACAAGTTACAAGAAAAAAATCGGAATATTCCAAAGTAATCAGACGGCCTTCTGTGTCGTGGATATCGATACCCATTCCGTAAGTGGCATTCAATGCAGGTTCTTTAGCAAAAATGGCTGTACCAGAATAGCCTTTTCGTTCCGCATAATTCCAATATTGATAATAACCAGGAAGATCTAAATCGATCTGTCCTGCTTGGAGCTTTGTTTCCTGCAAACAGAAAAAATCGGCGTCTAACTCATGAAAAACTTCTAAAAAATTTTTATTTACGATGGCACGAAGCCCGTTCACGTTCCAAGAGATAAATTTCAATAAAAGCACACTCCTTCGAATTAAATTCCTTACCTTTGCGATACTATTGTACCTCATTTTAGTAAAAAATGGTGTAAGATGAAAGTAACTAAATGATCCAGGAGGAAAGTCGATGAAGATTGGTGTAATCGGTGTAGGGAATATTGCAGAAAAAGCATATTTACCAACTTATGCGAAAAAACAAGGAACAGTTGATTTTTATTTTGCAACACGAAATAAAGAAACAAAAGAAAGAATCCAAAAAGAATATGGGTTCCAACATCTATATGAAACGATCGATGAGCTTTTAGAAGAAAAAATCGAAGCATGCATGATTCACGCAGCAACAAAAGTACATTATGAGCTAGCAAAAAGATGTCTAGAAAATGGTATCCATGTTTATATTGACAAACCGTTGAGTGTCCATCTAAACGAAGTGCGTGAATTGCAAGAATTGGCTGATAAGAACCAATTGATCTTGATGGTCGGTTTTAACCGACGCTTTGCTCCTATGGTAGAAGAATTGAAACGTATCCCAGAGAAGCGGCTGATCCAACTGCAAAAAAATCGAATAGCGGCAAAAGAGACGACAGAATTCGTCCTTTATGATTTATTTTTACATCTCATTGATACAGCGGTGTATTTATTGGATGAACCTATTTTGAGAACAAAATATCAGATAAGAGAAACAAAGGAATATTTGGAATATGCCATTTTACAATTAGAAACACAAAATCAAACGGCTATATTAACGATGGATTTGGCAAGTGGTGCTAATACAGAAAAATACCAAGTAACAAGTAAGAATGGTACTTATGAAGTAAGCGACCTGACCCAGCTTGTCATTCAAGATGTTGATGGAAAAAAGGTGAAAGAATTTGGCGACTGGACGAACACGCTAGTCAAACGCGGGTTCGAGCCAATGGTAGAGGCCTTCTTTTCTCAGATTCGTTCAGGTAAACCGAAAGCAGAACTGCTTAAACAGCAAGAAGTTGTAAGAAGTCATGAATTATGCGAGGAAGTGCTTAAAGAGCACTACCGTCATCAACTTTGAACAAGACTGGCAAGATTGTATTAAGCGTGATAGAATAATGGGGACGTTTGAGAAAAGAAAGGAAAATCCTCAGTGAATAAAGAAGAAATAGTTGAAAGCTTAGCCACGATCACTTTATTGTTTGATGAACTATTGATGAACTATACGTTTACGAAAACAGGCGGACCAGCTGATGTCCTTGCATTCCCGAAAAAGCAAGAAGAAGTAAAGCAAATCATCGATTATTGCCGAATCCATGATATACCTTGGATGGTACTAGGAAACGCAAGCAATCTGATCGTTCAAGATGGCGGGATCCGTGGTGTAGTCATCATGCTGACTGAAATGAAACAGATTCATGTCAAAGGAACGATGGTCATTGCGGAAGCAGGTGCCTCACTGATTGATACGACTTATGCAGCTTTGGCCGAATCATTGACTGGATTTGAATTTGCTTGCGGCATCCCGGGAAGTGTCGGTGGAGCGGTTTATATGAATGCAGGTGCGTATGGCGGAGAGATCAAAGATGTTTTTGCTGAAGTGGATCTTTTGCTTGAAGATGGAACATTGAAAACTTTGACAAAAGAAGAAATGGTATTTTCTTATCGTCACAGTAAAGTCCAAGAGCTACGTGCTATCGTATTGGAAGCTCGATTCAGTTTGCAAACAGGGGATTATGAAGCAATCAAAGCACGAATGGATGAGTTGACAGAATTGCGTCAATCCAAACAGCCATTAGAATACCCTTCATGCGGCAGTGTCTTTAAGCGCCCAGTAGGACATTATACGGGTCAGCTGATCCAGCAAGCAGGATTGCAAGGTCTGAAATGGGGCGGTGCACAAATCTCTGAAAAACATGCTGGATTCATCGTCAATATCGATCATGCGACAGCGACAGATTATATTGAATTGATTGCGCACATCCAAGAAGTGATCAAAGAAAAATTTGATGTGTCTTTAGAAACAGAAGTGCGGATCATTGGAGAGAAACAAGCACTATCAGAAACAAGCAGAAGTTTAGCGAATTAATAAGTGATTGCACTTAAAATAAGTAAAAGAGCAGGACGGTGGACGCCCTGCTCTTTTTTGTGGTTGTTTACGCAAATGGTGCAAATCTTGTACATTTTAACACAATAAAACAAAAAATAAAGAATATTTTCCCGTAAATTTTTCCATTTTTTGCAATATTCTCAAAAAAAAGATAAAAAATGAGAATAACTGATGAAAAAACAGGTGTAATCCATCATAAAATCAGTATAGGTGAAAAGATGAACTTTCATCTGCATATCAAGTGATTGGTATGAGGCATTTTTTTGAGGTGTAGGATATGAAGTTGGATTACCTTATCGAAGAGGAAGATAGAGAAAAACTGCTGTTAGCCAGATATTTAGAATTTGAGAAAAAGAATTACGTCGTGTTGTCTAAGTTATATGAAACATTAGGTTTATCTAAATTTAAAACAAGAAATTATATCATAGAATTAAATAAAGAATTTTTTGAATTCAAATCAAAGCCAGAGATCCAAATCTCAGAAGAAGGAGAGATTCATGTTGAACGGCTAAATTTGACGGATATCAAAAATTTAAGAAGAATCTACTTTCAACGATCAAAAATTGCTCGACTGTTAACGGAGATCGTGGATTCAAAAGTAACAATTGAAAAATTTGCAGAGAACCATTTTTTAAGCATATCAAGAGCTTATGTAAAAAGAAGAGAATTAGTCTCTTTTCTTGAACAGCATCAAATAAAGTTAAAGAAAAACATATTAGTTGGGGAAGAAATAAACATACGGAACGTATTATTTGGGGTATATTTTGGGGTTTTTAATGGTTTTTCTATGCCATTTAGAGAAAGCGTCATGAATGAAGCAAAGAGTATCGTGCAATATTTTGAATATCTGTTCAATTTAAAGTTGTCTGCCACAAAGCGAATCAAATTCAATTTGCTAACTACTGTTAGTTTGTTGAGGATTTATGGAAATCAACCAATAGGAAAACGTTTCTTTTCAGATGAATACTTTAAGAGCTCAGAAGGAATGAAGATTATTAAGGATTTATCGCATATTTCTTTTCTACATATCCCTAAAGAGCAGATCATTGATGAGATTTCTTATATCATGTTATTTTTGATCACGGAAGAAGAATTTGAATTAGATGGTGCGTTTGGGCTTGCGGAAGCTCATTTTCATGATATCCATATGATTAGTCAAAAAATGTCAGTGGAATTGATTGATCGATTACCATTTTCAACTGAAGTTTCTGAAGAAGAAAGACTCCATATACGAAAAGAACTTCGTATGGGGATGATGCATGTCAATCGGAAAAATTGGATATTCGACTTTGAGATGACTAGTTTTACGTCTAAAAAGCAGTTGCAGTTTTTCTTCGAAACGTATCCAATATTCAGTACAGCGATCCAAAATGTCATACAAGATAATAAACGTTATTTCTTGGAAAAAGATGAACGTTTCATGATTCGCTTATTTTATGATTATCTTTTTTTATTGGTTGGTATTTGTCCAGTCTCTTATTTTGAAGCACCAATCCATGTCTGTATTGATTTTTCTCAAGGATCTGCCTATACCGATTATATTATTTCTCAAGTGAAGGGATTTAAAAATTACAATATTGTGATTGAAAGTCGAATCACTTCCCGTACGGATATTTATTTATCTGATTGTTTGCTTGAAAAATTCAACAAAGAGCAGATAATATGGAAAAATCCGCCGACTCCAGATGACTGGGAATATTTTGGGAATATCATTATCAGAGAAAAAAATAGACATTTAACTGAAAAAATCAGCTAATATTTATGGAGGACAACTTTGTCTCACCTATTTATTAGCTGATTTATGTTTTTTTCAAAGAAAGGATGACTAGATATCGAGAGTTATTGCTTGACAAAATTAAAAAGTACATAAGTTATTATTCCGATTTTCTTGAAACAATAAAAAATCAAGAAAAATATTGTCCCAATGGACCATCTTTTTTTGATTTTATCTATATAATAAAATCATCTTATGAAAATTACTACTTCATGCCGAGGCAAGAGTAGGGAGGACTAAGAATAAATGTGTTCAAAAAGACAACCTAAAAAACTAAATAAACACGCTTGCCGTTTAGACAAAGAACGATCGTGTTCTGAAAATCGCTACGTCAAATTTGTGATGCGTACGATGCTGATCAGCTTATCTGTAGGTGTCTATATGAATGTACCCGTTCAGGCAACGGCACAAACCATCAAGATCGTACGTACATCTGTCTCTGAGACGACTGATTCCCCTATTACTATTACTCATACTTTCACTGATGTAAGTGGAACACAGCTACTTCCTTCTTTGAATTCCTATAATAAAGTCAGTTATCCTCCAACGATAAACCACTATTGGTTAATTCCTAACAAAACATTATGGACATCAGAAACTGGAAGCAGCGTGCCGCTTTCTATTTTTTCCGGTATGACTGATCCAACAAAAGGTGATCAGCTAAAACAGATTATTGATAGTTTAAATCATGCTTTGACAGGTGTGAAGGACGGTGGAAGTGCACAAGTCTCTTATGTATATGGAAAAGATTATTCACAGTTCGAAGGAAAGGAAATCGACGTTCTGGCAGGGACAAAAATTTCGATATCGAATCTGGTAGAAAGCTTGAGGAATGCAGATGGAACACAAGGAGATATGTCCAAAGTAATTTCAAACAATGGGAATATCATAGACACGACCAATACAGGTGTATCTACTATTGACTTGTCTTATTTTGATCCAATTGCTTTAAAAACAATGACTGCATCTGCTGTGATTCATGTTCATGCTGATCAAACAGCTATCAAAGGAAAAGATCTTCATCTAATAACAGGAGAGAATTACGACCCTAAAGCGCTTATCGAATATGTAACAAAAAGCGATGGAACTTCAGGGAATAAAGAAGAAATCAAAATGAGCGGGACAGTAGATCCTACCACACCGGGAGAATATCCCGTCGCATTAACTTATGTAGATCCTCTTACATCAAAAGCGGTGGAAACAACAGTTGTCGTTTATGTAGAAGCACCTGCTGCTTCATCGACTGTCATCACTCATTTTATTGATCGTCAAACGAATAAAGAACTGCAAGCAGAAACACGCATAAGTAGTGTAGAACCTATTCCAGATTTACAACTACCTGCTGAATTTTCTGATCGAGTGCCAAATGTAGATTTGTCGACTTATGAACAAGACGGAAAAGTCACTTCTATTTCTGACTGGATGCAAGCAAACAGATTAGACAGAAATAGTAACTGGTCGGTAATCCTTGAAGCCCTTCACTCAGAACTGATGAATAATAGGAAGCAATCAGGAGAGGAAATTACCTTCACTTATGTTTATGTACCGGATAATAGTTCATTAGAAGGTCACGTTGTTATTGCTCAGCCAAATGAAAAAATAAGTAAAGAAGAGTTGATCCAATCCGCAACAAACTCCTTAGGTAAACCCGTACCGTCAAAGGATGTAGAGGTCACAATCAACGGAGAACCATTGGAGGATGGTTATTTGACCAAACAAACAGGCGATTTTACGATTATGTATAGTTATCATGACCCGTATTCACTCCAAGAACTCCATGCTCAGTCGCTATTACATGTTTTACCATTAAACAAACAGATAAACCAAAAAGAACAAAAAAGACAAGAAGAAAGCTTGTCAGAAAAAAAACAACAAATGGCTCATGCAGTTTCTCCAACAGGGGAAGTAAAACAAACAAGAAGCCTAGAACCAGCAAGAATATCTGTAAACAGCTCAGAATCTAACCAAACGATAGGGCAAGAAGATCATTTGGTACCACAAGTTTCTGAATCGGAAAATGAAATGTTAGAGTCTAACATAGAACAACAATTGGAAAAAGAAATTGTTGCTAAACAGCCGGAAGATCAAAATGAATCAGATGACTGCAAGGAAACGAAGAAAAAGCGCTTGTCAACTATTGATTCCACCAATGAGCATCTGCAGCCGCAAGTACCACTTCCTAGTCCGGGAACACCCGCACCTGGTGGAGGCGTCCCTTCTTCTTCCGCTTTAGGAGATGTCATGCGAGGTATGGCAGGAACATGGGTATACGCTAATCGAAATGAATTTGACGCAGATGACTGGTTCTGATTGTTATAGTCAAATAAGTAGCTGAGTTATCAGTTATTTGGCATAATGGATACGAGGAGGGATAGAAAAATGCTAGATAAAACGTTGCCTTACGCAGAAATCTGGATGACAAGACCACTTCAACTGCCTGTGCCAATGACGCCTTTAGCGAAAGGCTTTAAATTTCGAACCTATCAAAAAGGGGACGAATCTGCTTGGTCAGAGATTGAAACTTCTGTTGGGGAATTTCAAACGTCAGATGAAGCACTTGAGTATTTTCAAAAAAACTTTGCTCCTTATCCTGAAGAACTTGAAAGAAGGATGTTTTTTGTAGAGACAAAAAATGGAGAAAAAGTAGCAACCTGTACCGCTTGGCGAAAGAAATCAAGAGAGCGAGTGTATCCGGTTTTTCATTGGTTGGCAGTTAAACCAGTTTACCAAGGAAAAGGGCTCGCAAAAGCATTGACTGCTAAAGTCTTACAAGAATTTCCTACCCTCCATACGGATGGACCAATCTATCTTCACACCCAGACATGGAGCCATCAGGCGATTGCTCTTTATAAAAAAATGGGTTTTTCTTTTATTGCTGAAAATCTAGACGGCACACCTAATCCAGATTATGAAAAAGTTATGCAGGTTTTAAGTAAATTAGATAAATAAAAAATGGTGAAATCAGCTCACAATATGAGAAGAAAAACGGAAAAGTAGTTCTTTCTATCTTACTGTTTTTGAATTCATCCTGTTGGCTAGCTGATGATACGCTATTTATTCGAAAAAGAAGAGGTCGTGACAAAAGTCTTGTCACTGCCTCTTCTCTTATTTTTTTAGTATTTTTATCGTTTGATTTTTTTGGGAATAAAATTCTTGATGAAAGTAAATTTTTGGTAATCATTTCGACTATAAAGGTAACCAAATATACTGAAAACGACTGCTCCAATAAAATTAACAAATAAATCCTTCATAGTATCCATGATTCCCACATCTAAATAACCATTTTGGATGATTATTTTATCTGTTTTACCGTCTGCATTCTGACTTTCAATGATTGTCCGAGTGATAACAGGAACATGATAGACAGTGTTTCCGTCTTTGCTTAACTCCACACTATTGATTTGCTGGACGATCGTATCTTTTTGCATATCGAATTGTAGCAATTTATCTGCTGAAAATTCAACAAACTCCCACATAACACCAACTGTCATCGAAAAACAAAAGGAAACGACTGCTAATAACAAAGGAGTCAAGTTCATCGTTTTTGTATTTTTATTGAGCAAATAAACAAGTGAAAAACCGACACCCCCAGCTAAAAATCCGCTGAATGCATGTAGAAAAGTATCCCACATTGAAAAATAGCCATAAAAATCGCTTAATTCTCCTAAAACCGTTGAACTGAAAATAAAAGATAACAATATGATTTCTAACATATTTGGAATCTGTATCTTTAATATCTTTTCCAGGAAATAAGGAATTTCAAATAAAATCAGTGTCAATAATAAAAGCATCGTATTTCCCCAATGTTGGTTCCAAATCTGATCAGCCAACATAATAACAACGATGATACGTAATAAAATATAGATTCCATTTGTGATTCTGCCAGCAGTTTTTGTGCTGTTCGTAAAAAAGGTTTTCAAATGATTCATAAAATAACTCCTTCATGTATATCCTTAATTATACTAAGAAGCGTGTGTTTACCAAAACTATATGTCTTAAAGAAAAACAGAGTTGATATTGTGAAAAAAATCACTTAATATAGGTATAAGGAGAAAAGGGGGATAAACATGAAAAAATTAGTTGTTGGTTTATTAACGGCGGTTTCGCTTCTTGCCATGAGTGCATGTGGCGCAGATCAGAAAAATACAGCACAGACAAGTTCTAGTACGAAGGAATCTGCCGAAGTGTCATCAGGTGCTTCTGAACAAGCATATACTGATCCAAAAGAAATGAAAGAATCTTATGATATCGTAATCGTGGGAGCCGGCGGTGCAGGGATGGCAGCCGCTATCGAAGCAAAAGATGCTGGCTTGAACCCAGTGATTTTCGAAAAGATGCCTGTTGCCGGAGGAAATACGTCTAAATCATCAAGCGGAATGAACGCTTCTGAAACCAAATTCCAAAAAGAAGAGGGAATCGAAGACTCAAATGAGGCATTCTATGAAGAAACGCTAAAAGGTGGCGGAGGAACAAATGATAAAGAAATGCTTCGTTACTTTGTCGATCACTCTGCTGATGCAATCGATTGGTTGGATCAAAATGGGATCAAACTAGATAATTTAACGATCACTGGAGGGATGAGTGAGAAGAGGACGCATCGTCCGTCTGATGGCTCGGCTATCGGTGGATATTTAGTGGATGGATTATTGAACAGCGTCCATGAGCGAAAAATACCGATTTTTGTCAACACAGATGTGACAGATATTAAGAAAAATGGCGAAACAGTCAATGAAGTGACTGTACATGTCCAAGGAGAAGAACCAAAAAAAATCACCGGTAAAGCAATCGTCGTCACTACAGGCGGTTTTGGTGCTAGCAAAGAATTTATTGAAAGATATCGTCCCGATTTAGCTGATTATATTACGACAAATCAAGAAGGATCAACTGGAGATGGTATTACCATGATCGAAAAGTTAGGCGGACAAACCGTTGACATGGATAAAATACAAATTCACCCAACCGTGCAACAGGATGAGGGAATCTTGATCGGTGAAGTGGTTCGCGGAGAAGGAGCAATCTTGGTGAATCAAGAAGGAAAAAGATTTGTGAATGAAATGGATACAAGGGATAAAGTATCTGCAGCCATCACAGCGTTGCCTGAAAAATCAGCGTATTTGATTTTTGACCAAGGCGTGCGTGATCGTGCCACTGCCATCGAATTTTATGACCAAAAAGGATATGTCACAACTGGAAAAACAATGGAAGAATTAGCAGAAAAAATTGATTTGCCAAAAGAAACATTAGCAAAAACAGTTGATGGATGGAATGCGGATGTTGCGGAGAAAAAAGATGCTCAATTCAATCGTGCCACAGCCATGGAACATGATTTATCGTCTCCAAATTATTATGCAATCAAAATCGCGCCAGGGATCCATTATACGATGGGTGGTGTGAAAATCAATACGAATACCGAAGTATTGGATAAAGAAAATCAGCCAATCAGCGGGTTGTACGCTGCCGGAGAAGTCACAGGTGGCTTACATGGAGACAATCGGATCGGTGGAAACTCAGTTGCAGAAATCATTATTTTTGGGCGACAAGCGGGCATACAAGCAGCTCGATTTGCTTCGGAAAATGAATGAAATAGAACGTAAATAAAAAGAGGTTGTGAAATCAGCGTTTTGA
>NZ_BJLL01000074.1:0-8925 GCF_007996925.1 Enterococcus sp. NBRC 3427
TTTTTTTATTATTGTTCTGATTTTATTCTGCTAATTTGTTAGAAAAATCTAGATACGCATCTAAAATCGTTTGGAAGAAACTTAATGTTCCTTCAACGATATTGCCGTTTTCATCAATTAGATTCGCAACGTTTCCGATATATGCTTCCGGTTGTTGCAAGGTTGGCACATTCAAAAAGACAAGTGATTGGCGTAGATGGTGGTTTGCGCCAAAGCCGCCGATCCCACCTGGTGATGCAGTAACGACTAAACCTGGTTTATGATCCCAAACACTGTGTCCATAAGGTCTTGAGCCTACATCTAAAGCATTTTTCAATACTGCTGGCACAGAGCGGTTGTATTCAGGAGTAACGAAAACGACACCGTCTAATCCGCTCACTTCCTCACGAAAACGAGTCCATTCAGCAGGAGCTTTTTCTGGGGTTTCAAGATCCTCATTGTAAAATGGCAGATCATCGAATTTTACAAATACACTTTCGTACCCTTCAGGAAGCAATTTCGCAAAAGCTTCTGCTACTTTTTTGTTGTAAGAATCTTTTCTTAAACTACCAATAAAAAATCCAATTTTTTTTGTCATACGATTTTTCCTCCTTCAAACTATCTATAATAATCTTACAAAAAATAAGTAACTGGAGCAAATAAAAACACTTACTGGCAAAAGTTTCGTTTTAGTTGACAAATGATCGCGAAGTATCGTTAGTCTCCATTGCCAACCCTCTTAGAAAGTCTATATAATGAAGAAAAAGGAGGGATAAGATGGAAGAATTATCATTATCGAAAAATGTAGCAAATTTACGAAAGAAAAAAGGCGTGACTCAAGAAACTCTAGCTGAATTCATAGGGGTGACAAAAGCTTCTGTTTCCAAATGGGAGACAGGCCAAAGTATGCCTGATGTACTCATATTGCCTAAATTAGCCAGTTTTTTTGATGTGTCTGTTGATGAACTGCTTGGCTATCATCCTCAATTGACGAAAGAGCAAATCAGACACTTTTATCAGCAGTGGACCACCGCTTTTTCTGAAGAGCCCTTTGAATATGTGATGGAGGACTGTAGAAAAGCGGTCAAACAATATTACTCATGTTATCCTTTTCTTTTACAAGTAGTCGTTTTGTGGTTGAATCATTTTATGCTAACAAAGGATCTGGAGGAACAACAAGCAATTCTGTCTGAAGCAGAAGCGTTATGTACGAAAATCGTTGAAGAATCAGCAGAATTATCTCTATGCAATAATGCTTCTTTGTTAAAAGTAGCGGTCATGCTCCAGTTAGGCAAACCAGAAGAAGCTTTATCTGAAATCGAAGAAAAAGCGGACCCCTATCGTTTTACCCAGCAAAGCGACACCTTACTTATCCAAGCGTACCGAGCCGCTGGACAAACAAAAAAAGCGGTAAGCTATACTCAATTCAGCATGTTTTCTCATTTAATCAATCTCGTATCTTCAGCCACCCATTATCTATTGATCCAAATCATTCAATTACCGGTTATAGAAGAAACTGTCAATAGAATAGATGCTGTGATCCAAGCATTCAACCTGACGGCGGTCCATCCCAACAGTTGTGCTCAATTTTCTTACGCTGCAGCCTGTGCTTATGCGAAACATGAAAAAGAAGAACAAGTAATAAAGTGCTTAAAACAGTTTGTGGATTTGACACTTATACTTTTAAGCGAGGAAGGCAGGATCCTTCATGGTGATAGGTATTTTGATGAGATAACTGAGATATTTGAAGGAGCAGATCTTGGGGTACAGCAAATAAGAGACACGAAAATCATCAGGGAAGGGGCATTAAGTGCATTAGAAAATCCGATTTTTCAACAAATTGAAAGATCAAAAATTGAAAAACTAAAAAAACGATTGGCAGGCGAGTAATATGGGCATCAAAGAATTTCTTCCGTTTTTAATTCCTTTAATCATTGTACAGTTTGGATTACTTATTTATGTACTTCATCATATCTTTACACATTCTGCATATAAACATGGAAATCGAATGATATGGGTGATTATTGTTATTGTTGGTATGCAGTTTATCGGTCCTGTCCTTTATTTGATTTTTGGCAAGGAGGATGCGTAGTGGCTATCTTGACACTTGAAAAAGTCTCAAAGTCTTTTGGTACAAACAAATTGCTGGATGATTTATCTTTTTCTGTAGAAGAACAGACGATTTTTGGTTTCATCGGTAAAAACGGTGCTGGAAAAACGACAACTATGAAACTGATCTTAGGTCTTATCAAAAAAGACAGCGGAACGATCCGAGTGAACGGAAAAGAAGTAGAGTACGGACAAACAACGACCAATCAAGAAATCGGCTATTTAGCTGATGTACCGGTTTTTTATGATTATATGACCGCTTCTGAGTATTTGATCTTTTGTGGCGAACTCACAGGAATGCCTAAACAGCGGAGAAAGGAAAAAACCAATGAACTGTTGTCACTTGTCGGTCTGTCGAATGAAAAGAAGCGGATCAAAAAATTTTCCAGAGGGATGCGACAACGTTTAGGGATTGCTCAAGCATTGTTGAACGAGCCAAAATTACTCATTTGCGATGAACCAACTTCTGCTCTTGATCCTGTTGGTCGAAAAGAAATCTTAGATATCTTATCCTCTGTGAAAGAACAAACGACGATTTTATTTTCAACTCATATTTTATCTGATGTGGTGCGTATCTGTGACAAAGTTGCTTTTTTGGATAATGGAAAAATCGTGTTGTCTGGATCAGTGGACGAATTGAAAAAGCAAACAAATGCTAGTGGGTTTGAGATCGTATTTTTTTCAAAAAAAGAGCGCGAACAATTTGAAGAGCTTTTACCTGGAGGGATGATCCGAAGTGAACTGCGTATAGCTTATCCACAAAAAAGTAAAGAAGAAATGCTTTTTGCTATGGATTTGCTAGCCAAGTATCAATTGCCAGTCCAATCAGTCCAGATGGAAGAACCTACGCTAGAAAAACTCTTTTTGGAGGTCGTTCAATCATGAGACAACTCATTGCCTTCGCCAAAAAGGAGCTGAAGGAAAACTGGCGTACTGGAAAAATCATCACACTAAGTGCGCTCACAGTGATTTTCGGTATAATGAATCCATTGCTAGCTAAATTGACTCCTTATTTAGTGCAAGCTATGTCAACAACTCTGGCAGAGTCAGGGATTTCTGTTCAGAAAATCACAGTTGATGCAACGACTTCATGGACACAATTTTATAAAAATATTCCAATGTTGCTGATTTTCTTCCTTCTTTTATTCAGTGGGATATTGACAAGCGAATACCAAGACGGAACAATCGTCAACTTGCTGACAAAAGGAATGAAGCGCTGGAAGATATTTCTATCGAAATGGATCATGGGTATACTATTTTGGAGTGTCAGCTATTGGTGCTGTTATAGTATTACGCTAGCATACACGATTTATTATTGGGACCAGTCGATTATCACCCATCCTTTATTTATCAGTTTTACTTATTATTTTTTGGGCTGTTGGGTTTATTCATTGATTTTATTTTATTCAGCTTTTCTTTCTTCTAATTATGCGGTTCTGTTGGCTAGTGGGGGAACGGTCATTCTGAGTTATGGTGCTGGGTTGTTCTCTAAAGTAGCAGAATATGTACCGACTTATTTGATTTCTTCCTCAAATTATCTTACGAAAGAAATCCACCTTACAGATTATACTCAGTCATTAGCAGTGACGTGTTGTTCTATCGTCATATCCATCGTAGCTGGGTGGCTTGTTTTTAACAAAAAAGAAGTCTAAAATCTGCTATTTCCTAAAAAAAATCGAATTTAATCAAGCTGTAAAGAAAAAAAGCTTTACAGGGTAAAAAAAAACTGTTACACTACATCTTGTGAATAAAACAATGGAGGTGGAAATAAATAATGGCAGTTAAAATCCGTTTAAAACGTATGGGTTCTAAAAAGAGTCCTTTTTACCGTATCGTCGTAGCTGATTCACGTTCTCCTCGTGATGGACGTTTCATCGAAACTGTAGGTACTTACAATCCTTTGAAAGACCCTGCAGAAGTAGTTTTAAAAGAAGACTTAGTTCTTGACTGGTTATCAAAAGGTGCACAACCTTCTGACACTGTACGTAACATCCTTTCAAAAGAAGGCGTTATGCAAAAACACCACGAAGCTAAATTCTCAAAGAAATAAGGTGACCGGATATGAAAGATTTAAGCGACTTAGTCTTAACAATCGTTCGTCCGCTAGTCACTTATCCTGATCAAGTCAAGTTAGATGTCGTAGAGTCGAAAGATTTTTACGAGTACAACCTAACAGTGGCACCTGAAGATATTGGCCGTATCATTGGAAAACAAGGGCGTGTTGCCAAAGCAATCCGCACGATCGTTTACGGTGTTCGGATCAATGCACCAAAAAAAGTGCGTTTGAATATCATCGATGATAAGGAAAAGTAAATAAACGTGCTGTACTCGAATTTTCGAGTACAGCTTTTTTGTTTTTTTATTAATTGAAGAAATGATTATTTGGCAAAAGAAGCAAGAAAGCGTATCCTTATAATAGGAGGGAGTGAGCAGATAATGAGAAATACGATGTTATTTATTCCGTTTGTCTTATTGTTAAGCGCCTGCAGTTTGATTACTGAAAAATCAGACAATACGCAACCATCAAGCAGTACATCTGAAACTGTTGCAAGTACAGAAAAAAGTAGTACTAAAACGGCTTCATCTACTGAACAAACAAGGACTACCTCAAATAATGAGGAAAAGACTGCTTTAAACCAATTGAAAGAACAACAACCAAACGTGCCCATGCCTTTAGATGTACCAATTTCTTCTGGCTATCTCAATGTCGCAGCGGCACAAACAAAGCAAGGTTATTCTATTTTATATTACGGATCAGATCGTCCCCTCAGATTGAATGCTGACGAATTGAATCAAGAAACGCCTATTGCAACTTATCTCTATCAATATGGATTTGCTTCTAGTCAAGAAACGATCCAAGTCTTGCAGCCATTTGAGATCGATACAAATGGGCAGCAAATGGATTTAGGTCATCAAATCACGGGGTATCAGCAAGGAGCAGCAGGTTCAAGCTACCTTGAATGGCAAGAAGGAAATTGGCGTATTCGGATCCGTGGGAATAATATAGATGGTCAAGAACCCTTACCGTTAGCTAAAGAAATCGTAGCCTATTTGGAAGAAAACAGGCTGCCAGCACCTGAACAATTTGGTAAGATAACTATTGATATGGGAGATACGACGAATCGAGCCGTAGAAGTAAGTTGGCAAGAACCGAAAAATGTCTATACGATCACTCATCAAGACCCTATGGCTGCATTGAAGATGGCAGTTTCTATGAAGAAGCCATGACAGAAGTGCTCAGCTTCAAGAAATAAGAAGTCATCAAAAACAGCACGCCGCAGTTTTGCATAAATTTGGCTTAATACCCTAAAAGAAAACTAGAATTGCCTCTCCGCACATGCTAAAATAAAACAGACAAAAAAGAAATGGGGATATAAGTTGACTGAATACTTGAATGTAGGAAAAATCGTAAACACACAAGGTATCAAAGGTGAAGTCCGTGTGATCTCAACAACGGATTTCCCAGAAGAACGTTACAAAAAAGGAACGGTGCTGACACTATTCCAAGATGGAAAAGCACCTATTGAATTAACGGTCAAAAGTCATCGTAAACATAAAAATTTTGACTTATTGAGTTTTGAAGGTCATCCTTCCATCAACGACGTGGAAAAATATCGGGATGGCATATTGAAAGTGTCAAAAGACAACTCTGTAGATCTAGATGAAAATGAATTCTATTACCATGAGATCATCGGTCTGCGTGTGGTGGAAGAAGATGGAACGGAACTAGGTAAAGTAAAAGAAATCTTGTCACCAGGCGCCAATGATGTATGGGTCGTACAACGTCCGAAAAAGGCTGATATCTTGCTTCCATATATCGCTTCTGTCGTCAAAGAAGTTGATTTAGAAGCTGGAGTGATTCGTGTAGAAATCCCAGAAGGGCTGATTGACGATGAAGATTGATGTATTGACTTTATTTCCACGAATGTTTGAAGGTCCTATGGGTGAATCCATCATCGGCAAGGCTGTAGATAAAGGTTTATTAGACATCAATATCTCTAACTTCCGTGATTATTCAGATAATAAACATCAGACAGTAGACGACTATCCATATGGCGGAGGAGCAGGTATGTTGCTCAAAGTCCAGCCAATCTATGATAATATCCAAGCAATTGAACAAGCTGCACCTGATGTCAAGAAACGAGTCATCCTTCTTGATCCAGCTGGTAAACGATTCGATCAGAAAATGGCAGAAGAATTTTCACAGGAAGAACACCTGGTATTCATTTGTGGTCACTACGAGGGGTATGATGAACGTATCCGCACATTAGTGACAGATGAAGTTTCCTTAGGGGATTATGTCCTTACTGGGGGAGAATTAGGTGCGATGGTCATGATCGATGCAACAGTTCGGCTGTTGCCAGATGTGTTAGGCAATCAGACTTCTGCCCAAACCGATTCTTATTCAACTGGTCTATTAGAACATCCTCAATATACTCGTCCAGCAGAATATAAAGGGATGAAAGTACCAGAAGTACTGACAAATGGAAACCATAAATTGATTGAAGAATGGCAATTAAAAGAGTCGCTAAGAAGAACCTATCAACGCCGACCTGATCTCTTGGAAACACTTGAATGGACACCTCAAATGACGAAATTTTTAGAAGAAATCAAGAAAGAAGAGCAAGAAAAACCATCAGATGTAACCAAGTAACTTTTTCTAAAATCTTCTTTACAGTAGATTGATAGTATGTTAGTATTTTATGGTGAGTGCACAAGCACTTAACTATTACGATATTCCGCTGTGAGAGAAGCTCATAAGAATATTTGGAATAAGGAGAAGAAAACCATGAATCCATTAATCGAAGAATTAACAAAAGACCAATTACGTTCTGACATCCCAGCGTTCCGCCCTGGTGACACTGTGCGTGTTCACGCAAAAGTTGTCGAAGGTACTCGTGAACGTATCCAGTTATTTGAAGGTGTTGTTATCAAACGCCGCGGTGCTGGAATTAGCGAAACTTATACAGTACGTAAAGTTTCTAACGGAGTGGGCGTTGAGCGTACATTCCCATTGCACACACCACGTGTTGCAAAAATCGAAGTAGTTCGCTACGGTAAAGTACGTCGTGCAAAATTGTACTACCTACGTGCATTACACGGAAAAGCTGCTCGTATCAAAGAAATCCGTCGTTAATCATTGTTATCAGACAGAGAAAGAACCCTTGGTATTCAAGGGTTCTTTTTTTGTTCTTATCATGTACGCGATATTCTTGATTCAGTATTTTTTAATTACTCGAATGGGCGAATAACTTATTAGGATGAGTCTATCGACAAATATTAGTAAAAAAAAGAGCCATATGATAATATCTTTCTTGAGAGTAACCGCTTTAATAAAAAATCCAGAATATTCTAACATAAATGGAGTATTCTTAGAATCAAAAGGAGAAAGAAGATGATTTATACTTATACAGAGCAAGAGAAAATGAAAGTTTTGGAGACATTTATGAAGGATGGTAAAGTAAAACAAGTACCAAGCGCAACAAAAAAGAAATACATCCTGCTGAAAGAAGTCTTGAAACGATTCGAACATGGAGTAATCTATACAGAAACAGAAGTCAATTCGATATTGATGGACGTATTTTCTAGTGCTGATTATGTCGAACAAAGGCGTTACCTAATCATATTCGGTTTTTTCAAAAGAAGTTCGGATGGTCGGGCGTATCAGTTGATGGAAAAATGAAAATTAGAAGTTTTGATTTATACTAATTGAAAAAAATTCAAGTATGCGGCGTAGAACCAACGCTGCATACTTGAATTTTTTTGTCATCTGTATCTATAATACAAAACCAAGAACGTTATTCAAAATATGGATAGCCATGATAAAAGCTAATGAGCGATTCGCAGTTAAATAAGCAATCGTCAGTAAAATCGTTCCAGGAGCGTACATGAAAAAATCAATTGGATGCGTTACATGAATAAATGTAAATAGAAAAATAGAAATCAAAGAAGACAAAATTAAACCAATAGATTGAGAAAGCCAATTAATTAAAAGATGACGAAAAATAAGTTCTTCTAAAATCGGACCAAAGAAAGCAAAAACAATCAAAGTCAAAAATAGCGGCGTTTGTTTTCCTAATTGCAATAAATATTCCTGATTGGCTGATTGGTTAGCAGGACCTAAAATGTATTGCATGAAGACGTCTACTAAAAAGATCAAGCCTACCCAAAAAAATATACTAGCAATTCTCAGCCAAGTTTTTTCTTTGAAATAAGAAAAACTTTCTATGATCTCTTTACGAAACAAAATGATACCAACAATAGAAGGAATACATAAGTTAACCGCGAATACAACAAACTCTGAATGTATTAAATCACTGTTCGTTACCATAGATAATAAGGCTAATGGAAGGATCCCTAATTGAAATCCTATGAATAAAAAATAAAGAATGAATAAAGATAATTCTCTTTTATTTGTACGAATAAATGTCAAAACGTACCTCCTAAAATTAGATTTTGGACAAATGCCCTTTAAAAAGATAACAAGATTTCGTTCTTGAAACAATATATATGCTTTTATTCCAAAGAGGTTGTGAAAACAGTATTTTGTCCTGCGCGTTAGAAAATTGAAAATGGGGAATAGCAACTCGTACTTTACCATTTTTTAAGTGAATATAAGATCAGCTAATTGAACACCGTTTATTCGTGATGAAGGACACAACACTGCAGTCGACACATTTCTCTTTTATGTTCAAAGATAACAAATATTTAAAACAAAGAAAAATAGTAGATAATCCCGTCCTAGTTCCTTTTATTCTTCCCTCCTAGCTTCCAAATTTAAGCAATACTTCAATTCATCAAGTTTTATCTTTTTTTTTCAATAATCGTAAAAAAAGA
>NZ_BJLL01000075.1:0-8886 GCF_007996925.1 Enterococcus sp. NBRC 3427
TCAAAGCGCTGATTTCACAACCTCTGGTTTCTTATTCTTCTTCATTTGTAGCAAAATAATTACGGTGATAAATGATACAACATACACTGATAAGAACAATGGCACCTGCAAAATAAAACGCATAGCTTTCACCAATATGTTCGCCGATCACACCTGCAATAAATGGTGCTAAAGCTCCACCGAAAAAGCGGACAAAACTATAGCTAGAAGAAGCAACGTTTCGTTGCAGACCGGGTATTTCCATAGCAACCGTCGTCAACAATGTATTGATGATCCCTTGGAAAAATCCTGCTAACACAATGCTGATCGGTACAAGGACTGGCATAGAAGTTCCAGCTCCTAATAACAGCAAACAAATAATGAATAAGACAAATGCAACTAAAATCGTCCGATAAGTCGTAAACTTCCGCTCAAGAGCCGGTGCAACGAAAATCGAAGCAATAGCCAGAAGCACACCCCAGCCAAAAAATACAAAACCGACTTCTAATTCAGAATAGCCAATCAATAAAAATGGCGCATACGCAAGTAAAGTAAAGAATCCGAAATTATATAACAATGCGATCAGTCCAACTGAACGAAGTTTATGATTGCTTAACGCTTTGACACCTTCCCAAAGGCCTACTTTTCTCTTTGGTTTCTCAGTTTCAGGTAAAAGTACTGCTAGGGCTATAAAACCGCAAAACATCAAAAATGCTACCCCAAAAAATGGATAACGCCATGAACCACTACCCAAGACCCCACCGACTAGAGGACCAACTGCCATTCCGCAACCAAGTGCTGCTTCATACATCATGATTGCTTTTTCTGTGTTACCGACTAAAATACTGACGATCGTTGCTAAAGCAGTAGAGACAAACAAAGCATTCCCGACACCCCAGCCGGCACGTAACCCAATCAACATACCGATATTGCCAGATAATCCACCAAGACCAGCGAATACAACGATGATAAACAATCCGGTCATCAATGTTTTTTTCAAGCCAATCCGACTAGATAAGAAACCTGTAAATAGCATCACCACACCAGTGACTAACATGTAACTAGTAAATAACAGGGTCGTTTCAGCTGGCGTAGCGTTTAACTGTGCAGCAATCGTTTTTAAGATCGGGTCTACTAGGCCTACTCCCATAAAAGCGATCATACAGGTAGCTGCTACAACTAGCGCCGAACTTTTCCCCTTTGTTTCCTCATTTGTTTGTTCTTGTATATCTATTTGATTCTCCAATATTTCCATCCCTTTCTCTCTATTAGCATCATACATGATTTATTTTACATGTCAATATGCACATGTAAAACATGGAAACTTTACTGTGATATAATAAAGAAAATAAGACGAGAGGTAGGGTTTTTATGAATACTTTAGCCTATATATTATTATGCGTGCTTTTATCCAAACCGCGTTCTGGATATGAATTGAAGCAGCTGATCACAATTTTTTGGGAAGCTCATCACAGTCAGATCTATACGACACTTGCCAAGTTAGACCAGCAGGGTTATGTGACCGTTTTGGACAAAGACGAGCACTCTCAAAAAAAGATCTACCACTTAACTGATGAAGGACGTGCCCTTGTAGAGGAATGGATCAAAGAGGAGACCCCAGCTCCTACGCAAAAAGATGAATTTTTAGCAAAAATCTATGCTTTTTCGACACTCGACAAAACAACAGCTACTGGACTGCTATTCACTAGAGAACAACAGCTGAACAAAATCATGCAAAAAAATCAAAAAAAATTGAATGACCTCTCGCTAGACAAGAGACAAGAATTTGGACGTTATGTTGTGATCCAGCGCCGAATCATGCTTTGTCAGCAGGAACTCCAATGGTGTCAGCAAGTAAGAGAACAAATGCAGCCGTTTTTTGAGTAATGGATAAACAGAACCTTTCTAGATTTATCTATTAAGCAACGAATCATCTTCACTAAAAGAACGATACAGCTGACCAAGAAAAACGATCCGAAAGATAGGCAAGAACCTATCGTTCGGATCGTTTTTCTTTCTAGAACAGCATTGAAGGGACTGTGACAAAAAGCAGGTCACAACCTTTTTTTCAAATAAACAGTGTTCCATCATTCATTGCTTTGAATGGCTTTCAACACACTTCTTGAAAGTGGGCCAACGATGATCAACTGCAACGGTAAAGCGGCAATCACATTCATTTTCCAAGCATTCATATAAGCAGAGAATAATTGATCAGGTATTCCTTGTTCCATGATCACACCAAACAAAGACATACATGTGACCATTCCTAAAACCATCAAGCAGGAAATAGTTAAGATCATTTGGATCTTGCTTTCTGGATTTACTGGTAGTTTAAAGGCAATTTTTTTCGCCAGCACACCGATGATGAAGACATCCAAAATGAAAGCCACCACGAATCCAGGCACTAGACCAATCAACAAACTTGATAAATGAAGATCTTGATGCAGCCATAAATTATACGCGCTCATCCCCAAGACCATCAAAAAACACATCATTGTTGTAAAAATTATTCCTTCTTTTTTATTTGTAGGCAATCTGTACCACTCCTTTAAATTTGTCACGAAAATCATCGTAGCACATTTAAAAATTTCTCGTAAGTACTTTTTTTATTTTCTGCCCTTTTATTTCATAAACTTCATCAGCCGTACGCTCGACAAAGTAGGAATCATGAGAAGTAAACAAAATCGTTCCCGGATATACTTGCATCAGCTTCTCTAAAGCTTCGATCGTTGCCATATCAATGAAATTAGTCGGTTCATCTAACAGCAACACATTACTTGGCTTAGTAAAAAGCAAAGCAATCGTCAAACGGGTCGCTTCTCCCCCACTTAACGTACACAACGGTTTCGCCAGAGTTTCCTGAGCAAACCCTAAGTGATTCAGCAAACTGCGGACAAGCGATTCCGAAAACTCTGTTTGTCTCATGACAAAACGAATGACGGATTCTTCAGATGTCATTTGATAATCCTTTTGCTGATAGACTTGAAAGCTTACTTTCGGAGAGAGAAGGATTCCTTCTCCTTGTTTGCGGATATGTTCCAATAAAGTTGTCTTACCTGAACCATTTTCGCCGACAATCGCGATTTTTTTACCTAAAGAAAATTGAAAATCGCTATTTATCAGTAATGTTCTTCCGTTTCTTTCCAATTGGATATTTTGTCCCATGATTGGATAACGATTGTGGAGTGCAAGAGATTTTGGTACTGGAAAACGGATTTGTTTCATCTGTTGCGGCTTGGTTGTTTCTCCTATTTTTTGGAGTCTTCTCTCTAATGTTTTCGTATTCTTTTGGATGGCTTTTTGTACACTGTCTTTTTGTTTAGAGGAAGACAACCGATCCGGTCTAATTTGTTGCTTTTTCTTTTTACTGGACACTTTTTCCAACTTTTCCGCTTGTTTTTTCTTTTCTTGGAGCGATTTTTCCAATCGTTTTTTCTCTTGCATGATCGACTCTGCTTCTCGTAGCTGAGTCTTTTTCTCCAATTCCTTTTGAGTGAGATAGGCACTATAATTCCCCGAAAACTCTCGGATTTCTCCGTCTTTTACTTCCCAGATTTTCGTTGCCAGCTCATCTAGAAAATAGCGGTCATGACTAACAAAAATCAGCGTGCCATAATAATAACGAAGCTCTTCAATTAGTCGATCCATACTTTTTCTATCTAGATGGGTTGTCGGCTCGTCTAGAAGCATCCCTTGTTCATAAGAAGAAAGAAGACGTATCAACTCGATCTTTCGTTCTTCCCCTCCACTCCATTTCCGTTCCGAAGTTTCTTCCAGTTTTAACTGGAAATGACTGGCTAATTCCAAATTCAGATCCTTTGTTTCAGTAAGATAAGTTAATTGAGGCAGATAGTTGAAAGTGATCTCTGTTTGGATTTTCCCTTGATCGGGGATAAGTTCACCGGCTATCAGTTTAAGCAACGTTGACTTACCGACTCCATTTTCCCCTATGATCCCTATCCGATCTTGCTGATAGACACGAAGAGAATCAATAGATAATTCTAACTGGTTACCAAAACGAACTTGCAGGTTTGTTATATTTATTGCTAAATTTTGCATATGTTTTACACTCCTATTTCATGTAAAACAACAATTATCGATACTAAAAAAGAGCAGAAAAATCTGTTTGCAAAAAAACTGCATAACATCTTTTCCTACTCTGAACGAAATAACTATGACTAAATCATCAAATCTGTCATAGCTTTCACCTATTCTACTGTCGTTCGAAAAAATGGACATACTCCACCCATGAAATTGTTGTTTATACATGTCTTTTGAATTTATTTAGTTGTTATTCAAAAGTTCAAAACGTAATTTCATCGATGCAGTCATTTTTCCGACCTCCTTTTTTATTAGGTTACCACACACGATTCAAAAAAAGCAATAGCTACTGAATAGTAACTGAAAACCTTTTATTTGAACGTAGTGATCTTTTCTGGTGCTAAACGAACAGACTCGTAACCTTCTTCTACCGCTTTTCCTATTGATAAAATAATAACTGGAACATAACGGTCTTTATCCAAACCAAATGCCTCTGCCAACTGATCTGCTTCGAATCCACCAATTGGATTTGTTTCATAGCCATGATCACGCGCAACTAACATGAATTGCATAGCCGCTAAGCTAGAATCGACTTTGACTACATCGTTCATTTCTTCTCTTGAAAAACTCTTGTAATAAGGAATGATCGCAGCTAATTGTTGATCTCTGACTTCTTTTGGCATCTTCCCTGATTCGTAAGCTTGGTTATAGATTTCTTCGCCATATTCGTAACATTGCATATCGCCAAAAATCATGACCATTGCAGAAGAAGTATCATTCTGTCTCGTATTGAAACGAATCAAAGGACGCAAGATTTCTTTTGCTTCCTCGCTTTCAGCGACCACAAAGCGCCATGGTTGCATATTGACAGAAGAAGGAGCAGTCGTCGCTTCTTTAATCATTTCCAGCATTTCTTCGTTTGGGATTTTGTATGTTTCATCATATACGCGAACGGATCTTCTACCAGTCATAATTGTTGAAAAATCATTTTTTTGTTCCATTATTATTAACCTCTTTCGTTTCTGTTGTTATATTGCAAAGTTGGGTATTTAATTTATCTAAAAGTGTTAGGAATTGTTTCATTTCTACATCGCTGAAAGCTGGGGACAGCACGGAACCTGTATCTTTATGGTCCATTTCACAATGCTCGATTTTCTGCTGGGCTTTTTCTGTCAGTGCTACGTACACTTCCCGGTTGTTCTGAGGATTTCTCTGACGCGAAACATAGCCGTTTGCTTCTAATACCTTCAGATGACGAGTAACTGCTCCTTGATCAATCTGCAACTTTTCTTGCAAACTGCTTTGCAGCAATGGATTTTCTTCTTTCAGTCTCATCATGATCTCGTATCTAGTAAGACTTATACCGATATTTTCCTCAAAGATCTGGACGATTTTTTGATCGGCTAATTTGATATGATATAAAAGGTGGCTAATCTCTTCTAAAGACATAATTTCCTCCTCTCTAATGATTGACTAGTCAACGATTGACTTATCAATAATAGAATAAAAAAAGAAAAAAGTCAAAGAATCAGCTGTGAAATTAAAAAACAAAGGCTTTCAATAGAAATGAGTGTAAATAAAAGAAATCTCTTGTAGAATGAAAAGAAGGAACAATAAAAAAGAAAGAGAGGACAATGATGTGAGAAAAAGAATAGTAGCCGCAGTATTTCTCTTAGTGAATGCGACGTTGTTACCTAATAGTCTCGTATTTGCTGATACCGTTTTGTCAAATGTTCAAACAACAGAAACATCTGCCCTATCAGAAGATGAAAGCGCACCATCCCAATCAAGCCTATCTGGAGAGAATTCCTATCAAAATCTAGAAGACAGCTCTTCTGCAGTAGAAAATTTTACACCGCCAAAAATCTCTGGAAATCCCTCTTTGCAAGGAGCAAATGGTAGATTTGAACAAATGAAACCTGATAAAATCCATCTTTCAGCTTCAAAACAAACAAAGGAATCGTTCATTCAGCAGCAATCTGCTCATAGCTACATTGATGCGCAAGGTGTGTATGAGATTGTCTCTACTGATGTCCAGCTACCCGATGGACAATGGGTGGATAAAGGAACGATCCAACTGGTCATACCGACAGAACCAACAGAACAAGTCACCAATTATTTGGCCTATTATGTAGCAAAAAAAATCAAAACCTATTCTTTACCCTTGGAAAAATCAGCAGATTTCTTGATGTTTGACGATTCGCTCACTCTAGACAAGGAGCATTTTCTTTCTTCCGTACGTGCGTATTACTCAGAAGTTGCAGCTGGTCCTATCATTCAAACACATATAAGTATGACAGAAACCTATACGACTCTGAATGAAACTGATATTTATCCTACCTTCTATCGCCAAGAAGAACATCAAAAAATATCTGGACCAGCCCTCATCACAGATAAAGTAGCGTTATCGGATCAAACGACTTGGGTACATATCCAAACAGCAAACTATGAAGGATGGGTAGCAGCAAACTCTGTAACTGTTCATGAGCCAAAAACAGTTCCAGTTGAAGCATCACAAGGTCAGCTTTCTGAATCAGCCGTTGCCTCTCTGTCACTTGATCAAGCTTGGTTAGAACAATCAGAGGAAACCATTTCACATTCAGAAAGTTATCACGTACAAAGAGCAGTCCAAATCAGCGATCAAGTGTTTTATGTGCTGACAGCAAAGGATTCTTCAATCGTTTTTGTCCCACAGAAAGAATTCCAACCAGAGGATCCAGTATCAGCAGAGACTGATTCCTCAAATGAACAGATAGGAACAGCTGAAAGTACAGCATCTGATTCAAAAGAAACAACTGATTCTTCTTTCCAGCCGGAAAACAAAGTGCCACAGACAGATGAATCTACCTTGCGTACTGCACGTCCATCTATTACCTATAGTACACATGTCAAAAATCGTGGTTGGCTGCCAAATGCTTCTAGCGGTCAACTTTCAGGAACAACAGGTCAATCTTTACAAGTAGAAGCTTTTCGTATCCATCTTTCATCCTCCCTCTCTGGTGCTATTGAATACACCTCTTATGTCCAAGGTTCAGGATGGCAAAATTGGGTATCTAACGGCGCTATTTCTGGCACGACTGGACAAGTCAAACAGATTGAAGGAATCAATATTCGATTAACTGGACAATTAGCAGCAACTTACAATGTTTATTATAGAGTCCATGTACGAAATTTTGGCTGGCTTCCTTGGACAATGAACGGAAATCCTTCCGGAACACTTGGATACGGTCATCAAATCGAAGCAATTGAAATCCAATTATTGGACAAAAACAGTTCCGGTCCTGCTACCAACGGTATTTCTTATATCGAAAAGGAACCATCCGTATTGGCGAATACTCACGTAACTAACAGAGGATGGTTAGGTCAGACAGATGCTGCTAATCAAGCTGGTACGACTGGCCAACGGTTAAGTCTTCAAGCAATGCAACTGCGTTTATCTGAAAATACGATTGGTGGCGGTATCACTTATCAATCCCATATCGCTAACAAAGGTTGGGAAACCAACTGGGCACAAAATGGCACGATTTCTGGCACGACTGGACAAAATCTGCCTATTGAGGCGATCCGCATCAATCTGACTGGCACAATCAGCACCCGATATGACGTTTATTATCGTGTACATGCACAAGAATTCGGCTGGATGAACTGGGCAAAGAACGGTGAATCAGCTGGCACACAAGGCTATGCTTACCGTGCAGAAGCGATTCAAATTGTATTAGTAAGGAAAGGAGGAGCCGCACCTGGTGCAACTACTCGCGCCTTTCGTATAGCTCCACCTAGAATCACGTTGCAAGGACATGTATCGAATATTGGCTGGGTAAGCCAAACTAGCCTAAACAACTCGATCAGCTACGCAAATCAAGGAAGACAATTTGAAGCGATTCGCGCAAATTTAGGAACATCCAGGTATACTGGTGATATCCAATATGATTCACACATAGCTGACAGCGGTTGGACCAGAACTGTATCCAATGGAGCGATTTCAGGAACGACTGGACAAAATCGCTCTCTTCAAGCCTTTTCCTTTCAGTTAACAGGAGAACTTGCTGAAAACTATGATATTTATTATCGTGCCTTTGTTCGTTCCAGAGGCTGGTTAGGCTGGGCATCAAATGGACAAAAAGCAGGCTCTGTCAGGATGAATTTGCCTGTTGAAGGTATCCAGCTGACCATTGTTGAAAACGACCGGCGGCCAAGTGGCTATCAGCCAAACCAACTGACGATTCTAGGACAAGTGAATGATCAGACACCTCAGGGAAGATTCATCAATTCCGTCAGCCAAAGTGCGAATCGTATCGCGCCTGCTCATGGCTTGTATACTTCTGTCATGTTGGCTCAAGCGATCCTAGAAACAGGATATGGCACAAGCTATCTAGCTCAGCACGCGAATAACTTCTTTGGGATGAAATTCAAAGACGGCGAAGATGAAGGAAAGTATGGCTATATCTGGCATATATCTAACGAAGTGATCAATGGTGTCGTTGTCCCTGTCAATTCAAAATTTCGGGTCTATCAGTCCACTGACCAATCCTTCTTAGATAATGCCTTAAAATTAAGATATGGTGTTTCTTGGGACCCAAACCGATATGCGGGGACATGGAAAGTCAATGCACGTTCTTACAGAGATGCTACCCATGCACTAACAGGAACATACGCGACAGATCCTGATTATGGTCAAAAATTGAATAATCTGATCGAATATTGGAAGCTGGATCAATTTGATTGAACGGGCATAAAAAAAGGTTGTGACAAGAATGTTGTCACAACCTTTTTTGAGTAAACGGTGTTCAAAAACTTGCATCTACGGTAATAAGTCCAGCCGAACGAAAAACATGAGAAACTGCTTTTGTTTGGCTGTTCTTATTA
>NZ_BJLL01000076.1:0-8297 GCF_007996925.1 Enterococcus sp. NBRC 3427
GATGCAGGGCAGTTTTTTCACAACCTCTTCATGCTGTTAAATGGCTTGCATAATGATTGTTAGTAATAGCCCCAATACATAACTGGCATTGAATAAGACCATATTTTTGATGGAATAGCTGAAACTGATAGGCTGGGGTAACGTTTGCTTGAATTGATCCAAATGCTTCTTCACAATTGGCAAGGTCAAGAAGGTGACCAAGATCGGCCATTCATAGATACCGCTCAACAACCCCATTAAAATCACGAAATAGCAAGCATACATCAATAGCTGGAATAAGACTGTTCCCGCAGGACGTCCGATATAAAAAACTAGTGTATAGCGATGATTTTCAATATCACGGTCAAGATCCCGCAAATTATTAGCCAACATGATATTGGCAATCGTAAACACCAAGGGTAAGGAAGCTAATACGATTGCTGCTATAGCCCAAAGATTTCCTACCAAAGCAAATTGTCCAGATGAAAAGTTGACTGTCAGATCATAGACATCTGAACCGAATGTATTGACATAAACGACCATGGCAAAAATTCCAAGGCCCATAGTCACCCCACTGAAAATTTCCCCTAAAGGCATTCGAGATAAAGGAATCGGTCCGAATGTATAGAATACTCCAATAAAACAACAGATAAATCCCATCAAAAGTAAAAGCCAACCCGTATTGATCGTTAGAATAACGCCGATAACAAAAACAAATGCAATCATAGCTAAAATCATGTTTCGAATCAATACAGGAGATAGATTTCTGCGGCCAATGACATTTTCTTCATACTTATATACTTCAGAATGAGCCTTTTCATAATCCATGTAATTATTGATAGCGGTAGTCGCTAAATCAAAAACTAGCATTCCAATAAAAAATAAAAAAGTGTTTAGCCAATGTATCTCATGAAAAAAAGCGATAGAGAATAATACCCCTACCGCAAAAGGAAATACACTAGCCACCTTTGTTCGTATTTCAACTACTTCTAAAAAGATTTTTAGTGTCATGGTTCGTACTCCTTATTTTAGTTCAGAACGGTCACCCATCGTGTAATGGGAGTCCTCCGATAATTTGAAGGTGTCTTTGATTGGATCGGTCACATATACTTTATCGTCTTTTGTCACGAAGATCGCTTCCGTCCCGTTATTCAATTCGCTTTCGACGTATTCCAGTCCTTTTTTCACACCCATTGAAAAGACTGCTGTAGACAACCCGTCACCATCAATTGATTTATCTGTTATGATCGTGACACTTGCGATATCATTGTCGAACGGATAACCCGTTTTTGGATCAAACAAATGATGGTATTTTTTGCCATCTACTTCTAAATAACGCTCGTAAATTCCAGAGGTAACTAATGTTTTGTTCCGTTCTTTAATAGAACCTAAAACAGATCCGCGAGCCATGTTCGGATCTTGGATGCCGACTGTCCAGTCTTGGTTTTCGCCTCTTGGGCTGTGGCCTAAGACATAGACATTACCGCCCAAGTCAACGATGGCAGTGGTCACTCCTTGTTTTTTCAAGACTTTCACTACTTCGTCCGTAATGTAACCTTTGGCGATTGCACCTAAATCGATGATCATTCCTTTTTCTTTTAGATAAACAGTTTTTTCTTTGTCATTTAGTTCGATCTTATGATAATCCACTAATTTCAATGCCTGATCGATTTCTTCTTGGGAAGGTTTTCTGGCGTCATCAAAACCGATTCGCCATAATTGTGTGATTGCACCAATCGCCATATCGAATCCGCCTTGAGAATCTTGGCTATATTCGTAGGCCCGCTTGACTAACGTGTAGACGTCATCAGAAACTTTTACTGGTTTGATCCCAGCTTGCTCATTCACTTCATCGATCTCAGAACCTTTTTGATTGATCGTGATTTTATCACCAAGTTCTTTTACTCGATCGAAGGCAGGTTTCAATGCTGATTCTTTGCCTTCATCATACACACGGATACGAACGTAAGTCCCTAACAAGAACTGTTCATCAGAATATGGATCTTTCAATATCTTGGTAGCTGCTGAACTTTCAGTGGTTGTTTTATTTGCTGAGTTGCTGCAGCCAGTTAGCACCATAAAAGAGATGCCCAGTGTGATTAAGGAAAATAGTAGTTTTTTCCGCATCTTTTTCCTCTCTTCATTTTGAAAGGTGAGACGACTGCCTAATCTGGCTATCGTCCCACCCTCCAACTTTTATTAGTATGATTATGTGATTATTTTTCTGTTACGATATTATCTACTTCGATTGTTTGAGTGTCGCCTTTTTCAGCTGCATTCACTAATTGTTGTGCGTACATGATGAATGAATGTGAGCTGTGTGTAGCACCTGTAACAACTTCTACATTAGCAGGTGAGCCATCTTCTTCGCCCATTGCTTTGACGAATTCGTCGTTCAGAGTAGGGATGTAAGTTTTTGGTTCTGTACCGCTTTTTGCTTTCATATTTTCATTATATTCTGTATCATCTTGTTTTGATTTACCGTCTTTGTCGATATAATCAAAGTTTGATTCAGTTACTTTGCCGCCAGCAACTGTCATTTCGAATTGCACACGGTAGCCGTTAGAGTAGTTCTTTTCTTCAAGCTTGTAAGTGCCGTCTTTCAAATCAGCACCATTGTCGATTTCGATTGTATCTGTGTTACCAGCTTGAGCAGCTTGGATCAATTGTTGTGCGTAGTTTTGGAAGCTTTCAGATGAGTGAGTAGCTCCAGTTACGACTTCCACACCGCTTGCGCTTTGTGCTTTTAAGAATTGGTCATTCAACTCAGGAATGTATTTTTCTGGGTTTGTGCCAGATTTTGCTTCCATGTTTTTGTTGTATTCTGCATCTTTTGTTTTTGATTCGCCGTTTTCATTGACGTTATCATATTTTGATTCAGTGATTTTGCCGTCTTTTACAACCATTTCAAAGACTGCACGGTAACCATTTGAATAATTTTTTTCTTCTAATTTATATGTGCCGTCTTGCAAATCTCCGCCAGCTACAACTTTTGCAGATGATTCTGTTGTGCTTTTTGCAGTCGAAGATTGTGCTGTAGATGATTCAGAAGAAGAGTTTGAGCTTCCGTTGTCATCTGCGCCGCAAGCGCCTAACACTAGAGCTGAAAATGCTAATACGGCAAATCCAGTTACAAAACGTTTTTTCTTCATTTTAATACCCCACCATTCCATTTCTAGTCCACAATTTTTCTTTGTGATTCATTATACATTCTAATCTTTTTAGCCTATAAGTCAACTATTTTTGATAAATAACCCATGTAATATTTCAAACGTTTTCTTTCAGCAAATTTCGTGAAAAAACGCTTTATTTTAAAATTTGAAAAAAATCCAAAAGGAGTTAGACAAAAGAACAGAACATCTATATAATATATGGAGATTGTGTAATAAGTATCAAACTAAAAGAATTATCATATATTCATTATATAGATAGTCTATAAGGAGCGGATGATCAATGGCAAAGCAAAATATTGTCGTTGTAGGAGCAGGATATGCCGGTGTTTCAGCTACAAAATACTTGGCAAAGAAACTGAAAAAAGAAGATGTAGCAATTACTCTGATCGATCGTCATTCGTACCATACTATGATGACCGAGTTGCATGAAGTAGCTGGCGGACGTGTAGAACCAGAAGCAATCCAATACGATCTGCAGCATTTGTTTGCTCGTCAAAAGAATGTACAACTTGTCACAGACACTGTAATCGGTATCGATAAAGAACGAAAAATCGTCAAGACCAAATTAGGTTCCTATCCTTTTGATCAGCTGATCCTTGGAATGGGCGGAGAGCCGAATGACTTTGGTACACCTGGTGTCAAAGCACACGGATTCACCCTTTGGTCATTTGAAGATTCTGTAAGGATTCGGGAACATATTGAGAAGACAGTAGCAAAAGCTGCATTGGAACCAGATGATGAACTGCGTAAAGCCATGCTGACTTTCGTTGTCTGTGGTTCTGGATTTACCGGTATTGAAATGATTGGGGAACTGATCGACTGGAAAAATCGCCTAGCCAAAGATTATAAATTAGATCCAAACGAAATCACACTGATGGTCGTAGAGGCAATGCCGACGATCTTGAATATGTTGGATCGAAATGATGCTGCAAAAGCTGAACGCTATTTGCGTAAGCACAACGTGGAATTATTATTGAATGCACCAATCGTAGAAGTGGCTGCTGATCATATCAAATTGAAAGACGGACGCAACATTCCGACTCACACACTGATTTGGACAGCTGGTGTCAAAGGAACTTCTGACGCTGCTGACTTTGGATTAGAATCAGCACGCGGACAGCGGTTGATCGCCAATGAATATATGCAGGCAAAAGGCTACGAAGATAAAAACATCTATATCATTGGTGATTTAGTCTTTTATGAAGAATTCCCAGGAACACCGACACCGCAGATCGTTCAAGCTGCTGAACAAACAGGACACACAGCCGCAGCGAATATCGTGGCTTCGATCAAAGGCGGAGAAAAGCATAAATTTAAAGGAAACTATCAAGGATTTATGGTTTCTATTGGTGCCAAATGGGGGGTAGCTAACCTATTTGATAAGATCCATTTAAGCGGATTTTTAGCTATCGTAATGAAACATATCGTGAATTTGAAATACTTCTTTGATATTCGTTCTGGTTATTATATGTTCCAATATTTAATGCATGAGTTTTTCCATATCAAAGATGATCGCAACGTGACTCGAGGACATTCTTCTCGTTACGGCAATGTCTTATGGAGTGTGCCACTTCGTATTTTCTATGGTTTAGTTTGGTTCGTTGAAGCTTCCAAAAAAATCATTGGGAATGGTGAAGTGTTCAAACCAAGTACTTGGTTTGGTGAAGGATCATGGTTCACTGGAAACAGTGTGTTCCCTTGGACATGGGAATACAATGTAACAGATGTTGCCAGTGGTGCTTCTGCTGCTGGTGATGCAACCACAGCTGCCAGCGGAGCAGGGGCAAGTGCCGGAGAAGCAGCGACTCAAGCTGCACATTTTGGTTTGAGTTATGCATACGGTGAAGAACCAATGGCTGTGATTGAGAAGTCACCAGACTGGTTCACAAAGATCATGCAAGTGATCATGCCAAACAATGATGTAGCAATGTTCTTCCAAAAATTCATGGTATTCTTTGAAATTGCCTTGGCATTAGCATTGATTGCTGGATTATTCACATGGCTATGCAGTGCGACAACGATTGTATTGGTGATCACGTTCTGCTTATCAGGCATGTTTTACTGGGTAAACATTTGGTTCATTTTTGTTGCTTTCGCATTGATGAACGGTTCCGGACGTGCGATTGGGTTGGATCGCTGGGTAATTCCATGGCTACAACGTACACTAGGTAATTGGTGGTACGGTAGACCAAGTTCCCAGTACGGCAAGAAATAAATAGATAAAGAACGTTATTTGAATGCAAGATTTCAATAGAAAGGGGCTGAGACAAACCGTCACAGCCTCCTTTTTATGTAAAATTAAAGGAATAAGATGCCCGAGATAAGCCTCCATGAGCAAGACACAGGTGTCACAACCTCTGTTACAACCTCTTGTTATAAACGGTGTTCCAGAAGTAGCTTCTTCGAAAAATAAGCCGAAATTTCACAAAAACTTGAAAAGTAATTTTCGTAAATTCCTTCTTATTTCTTGAAGTTGCCCACTTCTGTCACAACCTCTTGTTATAAACGGTGTTCCACCTGCTGCTTCTCGGTAATAAGCCCAAAGAATTAGAAAACATGGAAAGCTGTTTTCTATTCTTCGTTCTTATTACTCAAAGCAAGACACAGGTGTCACAACCTCTTGTTTTTATGCTAAAATTGGGTGAGTTAATCTGGAAAAAGGAGAACAAAAATGAGCCTTAAAGAATTTGCTGAAAAAAGTCTGCTCAAACCTTGGGATGTTTTTATTATTTTGCTTTTGACTGTTCTTTCTTTTTTACCAGTCATGATTTTTGGTCTTCAGCAAAACACCGCAACAGCAGAAAAAGAAGCGGTACTGCGTGTGGATGGCACAGAAATCAAAACATTCCCTTTGATGGCTGGAGAAGAGAGCTACACATATACTTACAAAGATGAACACGGAGATTATAACTTGATCGAGATAGATGGCGATCGAGTACGGATAAAAGAAGCAGATTGCGATGACCAGATCTGCGTACGTCGAGGCTGGGCAACGAAAAATGGCGAAACCATCGTCTGTTTGCCACATAAATTAGTGATCGAAGTCCGTTCAACAGATGGAGGTGACGAAGACAGTCTGATTTATTAGACCTTCACACACCATGAGTAAATTACAAAAAATGATTTATATTTCGCTACTTGTTGCACAAGGAGTGATCATTGGTTTATTGGAAAATATGATCCCTTATCCTTTTTCTTTTGCGCCTGGTGCAAAACTAGGCTTAGCCAATCTAATCACGATCGTTGCCATTTTTACCATGAAAAAACGAGACAGCTTCTTACTACTTTGGCTACGACTATTCCTGACTACTTTGCTAGGCGGAACGATTTCCACATTCCTTTATAGTATGAGTGGTGCTTTGCTTAGTTATTTTGGAATGTTATTGGTCAAGCAATTAGGACCAAAACGTGTCAGTATCATCGGAATTAGTGCGGCCGGCGGTTTCATGCATAATGTCGGACAGCTTTTGATGGCTTCTTTCATTGCACAATCATGGACAGTCATGTTGTACTTGCCAGTCCTTTCAGTTTTAGGGATTTTATCAGGGATTGCAATCGGGATCGCAGCGAATTATCTTTTACGACATGTGCAGACACTTCAACGATTCCAAAAAGATTATGAGCAGGGAACCAAACAAAAATGGAGCCCAATGTTTACCAAAAAATAATCGTCACACAAGGAGTTTTTTTATGAAGCTACATCCAATGTGGGAAAACTATCCTGCTTTAAGTAAAGAATTGACAGAAACACTAAAACGGATGGAAGAAACTGTCCGCCTGAAAAACAAACCTGTCGAACAAGCAATCAAAGAAACGATCCATGCCGGCGGAAAGCTGTTGCGTCCTGCCTATCAGCTATTGTTCTCACAATTTGGACCAGAGCAAGATCGAGACAAAGCCATCGCTTTGGCAGCTTCTATCGAAATGCTCCATACGGCCACACTGATCCATGATGATATCGTTGATGAAGCGGATCTGCGACGTGGTCAGCCTAATATCCGTAGTCAGTTTGGTAATGTCGTTTCTGTCTATGCAGGAGACTATTTATTTGTCTGCTGTTTTAAACTATTGTCTGATTACTCCACTTCCTTGAAAAGTCTCCAATTGAATTCTCGCAGTATGGAAAAAGTATTGAATGGCGAATTAGGGCAGATGGATGATCGCTATAATTATGAACTTTCTGTAAAAGAATATTTGGAAAATATTTCAGGTAAGACAGCTGAACTGTTCCAATTAAGTTGTTCTGTTGGCGCTTTTGAAAGTGGAACAAGCGAGCGCTTCGCAAAAAAAGCAGGAGATATCGGACTTTCTATCGGGATGGCCTTTCAGATTATCGATGATATTTTAGATTATACAAAAGAGAGCCAGGAAATCGGCAAACCTGTACTAGAAGACATGCGTCAAGGGGTCTATTCTTTACCGTTGATCTACTCTTTGCAAAAAAACAAACCAAAGCTACTACCTTATTTAGAGAAGAAAGCGGCAATGACAGAAGAAGATGTCGACGCCGTACGCAAAATCGTTGAACATACAGGAGGCGTGGAAGAAGCTAGGAAGTTAGCGGCCTCTTACACAGAAAAGGCTTTGAAGGAAATAAAGAAATTACCTGCCACCTCTCTTCGAACAAAAGAGAATCTCTTTTCCCTTACCCAACTGATTTTGGATCGCAAAGACTGAATAGGGAAAGGTTCGATACGTAAATAAATTTCTCAGAAGGAAATCTACGTGTTTTTTGACAAATTGAATTGTAGTTCTTGTATTTATGATAAAAAGCAAAAATAAAGAGCAACGTCCGTTAGCGACGTTGCTCTTTTTTATCTTGAATATTTTTTTACCTTTTCGATTTCTTATAACTCATAAAAGTGATTCTTAAACCGATTACAAGTAATATAACGCCTGCGAGTGTTATCCAATTATTCGATTGACTTCCAGTTTTAGGAAGTGCTCTTTTTGATTTGTTTCCATTGTCATTGCTTGTTTTATTAGTTAAGTTAAAGTTCGTCCTGTTATCCGAACTTGTTTTTGAGAAGGAGACACTTGCATGACGTGTATCGCTTGTGGTAGACGACGTGTCTGTACTATCGCTTGAAGTTGATGAATCTGAGCTATCACTTGTGGTAGAGATTGTATCTGTACTGTCGCTTG
>NZ_BJLL01000077.1:0-8126 GCF_007996925.1 Enterococcus sp. NBRC 3427
GCTATTTTTGTTTGCCTGTTCTTATTACTTGATGAAGAACAGCTTTTTTACGACCTCTTTTTAAAAGTCTTTTTACAGTTTTCTAGCAAAGAATGAGACAATCAGTACTAAAATGATGGCACCAATCAATGATGGCACGATTGCCATTCCTGCAATACTTGGTCCCCAAGAACCTAATAATGCTTGACCAAGTGCTGATCCAACTAAACCTGCTACGACATTTGCAATAATCCCCATCGAAGAACCTTTATTCGTGATTGCTCCTGCAATTGCTCCGATAATTCCTCCGACGATAAGTGACCAAATAAATCCCATGTTTCGTTCCTCCTAATGTTTTGCTTCCTTATTACTGAACGCGTGGTTCTGTATTTTCTTTTACTTTTTCAACGCCGCTTCCAGCTGCTGATTTTACTTTATCTGTTTGATTAGAAGCAAATTCACCGGTTTTTTTCGCTGCGTCAGTTACTTTGTCTTGCACCGTTTCTTGATCTTTTTCAAATTCTTCTTTTGTTTTGATGTCCACTACGTTAGCGTTGACTTCGATGACGTCTAAGTGTGTCATATTTTTTACTTCTTTGCCGATTACTTCTTGCATTTCTTCAAAGATTTTTTCGATATCTTTGCCATATTCCACAATGATATCCATGTCAACTGCTACTTGTTTTTTACCGACTTCTGTTTCGATCCCAGCCGTTACATTATCTGTATTCACAAGTTTTCCTGCCACATTAGAGAAAAAACCACCGTTTGCAGATAATAAGCCGTCTACTTGTTCAATTGCGATTCCAATGATTTTTTGCACCACTTTATCTTCATAATTCAACTCACCGCGCATCGAATCTTCTTGCTCAGAGCCATGGTTTTTTTGGTCGTTTGTATGTTGAGAACCAAGTTTTTCTTGTGCTTTCGCATGATCAGAAGGATGCTTTTGTTCCTCTAATGGTTTAGAAGGATCGATTGCATCATGTTGTTCTGGAACTTTAGATTCTGGAGAGCCGGGACGATGAGGCGCATGTTTTTCTGCGTCATGTTTCTTTTCTTCTACACCTTGTTGAACATTTGGCACGACTGGATCTGGATGTGCAGATACTGGTGCTGTTTTGTTCTTTTCATCGTTCACACCATTTGATTGGTTTGGTGTCGTTGGGTCTGGATGTGCAGACACTGGTTTTTGGTTGTTCATTTTATTGTTGTTATTATTTTTGTTATTGTTATTCATGGATGTTTCCCCCTAAGATTTAAAATAGTGATCTAAAATTTTCGTTTGTTTCAAATAAAAACCGATAGCGACACCGATAGCTGCCATGATCAAGATCAATAAAGTCTTGAAAAAGCCGACGGTAATCCATAAAACGGCTAATATCAACCCAAGTACCCCAAAGATGATAGGGAGCTTGTATGTCGAAAATAGTTCTTTCATTTTTGGTCCCCCCCTATTCTACTCGTTTGCGGTCATTGCTTCGTTTAGCTGGTTCTTCAAAACCTGTGTATTTCACCGATACTTTCACTGACTCTTTTGTGCCTAATATGTGTTGCACTTCGTTTTCGATTTCTTTCATCAATGTTCCAGTTTTACCAATGAGTGCTGAAGTTCGTTTCAGCTCCCCTTTTACATTGACGGCGATCTTGTTTTTCGTTGCTTTGACATTTACTTTTGGTGAATGGATAAATTCATCTTCATGCAAGTGAGAACGAACCATTCCTTCGATTGCTTTTTTATCCAACGTCAACTCCCCATCACCATGTTTCAGTAAAAAGGTTCCGATTGTTTTTGGATAAAACAAGAAAACAAGCAATGTGATAATCGTCAAAATAGCAAATGCAACAGCAAGCCAGAATACATATTGTTGCACATATGAATTAGTGATGGAAAAGAATCGAAACTTCTCTAATTGAAAAGGCAGTGGATAGGCTGCACTTAATAGTATCGCAAACAAGAGTATAGATAGCAAAAGTAACGTTCCGATCACTCCAAGCGTTTTTACTCCTTTATTCATTTTCGCACCTCCTTATAGGGGTGAAACGATCAACTTTTTATAAGTTGATCGCTTCTCCACCAGTTACTCCGTAAATTTGAGCTGTGACATAACTTGCTTTATTTGATGCTAAGAAGACATAGACCGGTGCTAATTCTCCTGGCTGACCTGCACGTTCTAGTAAACTTTGCTGACCAAATTCAGGAATCGAATCAGAAGGCTGACCTTCGTCTAGTTGTAGCGGTGTCCAGATTGGACCAGGTGCTACACCATTTACACGGATTCCCTTAGGAGCAAGTTGTTTTGCTAAGCCGATCGTAAAGTTAGCGATTGAAGCTTTTGTTGCTGCATAATCCAACAAATGTTCACTTGGATTGAAGGCTTGGACAGAAGTTGTTGTAACAATTGCTCCTCCTGCTGGGATATGCGGAACAGCTTCTTTCACTAAAGCAAACATAGCGATGATGTTGACCATGAATGTGTCTTTGATTTGTTCAAGTGGCAGTTCAGTAATGGATTGGCAAGAAATTTGCTGCCCTGCATTCAATACCATCGTATCTAGCCCGCCAAGCTCACTTACAGCCTTTTCAATGATTTCTTTAGGCGCTTGTTCATCACGAAGATCAAATGGGAGTAAGACGATCTTACGTCCTGCATCTTTGACGTATTTGGCTACTTCTTCTGCATCTTTTTCTTCTCCTGGGAAGAATTGAAGAGCGATGTCTGCACCTTCTCTAGCAAATGCAATCGCTGCTGCTCGACCGATCCCTGAATCGCCACCAGTGATTAGTACACGGCGATTTTCCAGCTGATTATTGCCCTCATAGGATTCTTCACCACAATCAGGAACAGGAATCATGTTCTGTTGTAAAGCTGGCGTATCCTGATCTTGCTTAGGAAATTTCTCCGTATGGTACAGATTTCGTGGGTCGATTAATTTTGGTTCTGTCATTGCTGTATTCCTCCAATTTTTTCTAAATTGTATTGCCAAAACAAATTTCTTTGTTTGATACCTGTTTTAAATAGTTTGTTTAATTCGTATAATCTTTTCGGTATAGATGGTAGCCTAAAACCACCGCTGCTATCAAAGAGCCGAATACTACGAGGATAAATCCTAAAGCAGAGCTTTTACCCGGTAATCCTCCTGTATTCATTCCCCAAAGCCCTGCAAACAACGCCGGAACGGAGATGATCAGTGCAGCTGAATCTAGATATTTCATGATATGGTTTAGATTATTGTCCATCATCCCATTGAATAAATCTCCAATACTCTCCAATAAGTCTCGATAGATTTCAATCATTTTTTCTGTTTGACGCTGTCTCAAATGAACATCATAAAGTAACTGTTCATCATCTAAACGTTTGATAAACGTTTCAGAATTCCATAATTGATCCATTGTTTCCCGCTGATCTCTTAAGGTATGATCGATATACACAATGTCTCTTTCCAGATCTGCCTGTTTATACAGTTCCTCATTCTCCGTCGTTTTACGGGCTGCTTTATCCAAAGCGTCAATTCGCTTCTTCATTTCTCTTAGTTCTTTCACGTAATGGGTATAAATATCCAGTAATGTATACGTGATGATCTTTTCAAACGAGTTTAAATGATCTCCATGCTTTGTCAGCAAGCGATCCACGAACTCGGTCTTTCTATCGATACAAGTAATCAAGAGATTATCGGAAAGTACAAAAGATATTGGTGTCAATTTTTTTTCGATACGGTTATCTGACTGATCTAGATTGATTACAACCAAAGAAAATGGATGCGCTAATTTGGTCTCATAAAGGCGTTCCATCCGAGAAACTTCTTCCGGATATTCCGTGCCTACGAAAATGTCATCTGGAAGCTCGAATTCTTTGATTGCCTGCTGGATCTCTTCGGGCTTTGCACTATCAAGTACAAGCCAGTTGTATTTTTTTTCATCTGTTTCTGTTACTTTCTTTTCATCATCCACAAAGTAGTATCTCAATGTATACCTCCTTTCTGGACTTTTCAAAAACGATTAGCTGAAGAAGCAGTTTTTTAATTTGATATTATAATCGAGTACTGCATTTTCATTTTCTAATGAGAAGCTGTCAAGCTGTTTGTTAAAGTCCATGTTCAATCGTTTACCGAAATAACTTTGCTCTACTTTAGATGTATAGATTTCCAATAAAGGATGCTCGATTTTTGTTGCATACTCTCCAAATTCCGAAACAAAAGGAATGATTTGGAAAAAGCTGCCTTTTGCAAAAGCACCTTTGTCCCTTAAAAATGGATCGGAATCATTGATGAGAGCGAGTGCGATTTTTGTATTTTCCCCCACTTTTTCGATTAACGTCTCTACTGCATTTTTAGACATTGTAATTTCCATTCCTACTCCCCCTGTTCAGTTGTAGTCTTCTATTATTTAACAACTACGTCTGTTTTTTGTTGAACTTTTGCATATTTTGGATATTTAGGGAATTTAGCCACACAACGGAACGCCGTCATCCCTGCATATTTTTCGTAATATTTCTTCGTTGGTCCTTCAAAATCCTTGCTCCATGGTTTCACATGTCCTGAGAAATGGATAATGTAAGGATTGTTGCGCGTTTCTTCGTATTCACGTTCACCTGCTGCTGTTGGATGTTTCTTTGCTTTAGCCATGATATAGCCTTGTGCATTCCAGCGCGGATGAAGCGGAAGCCAACGATCATGCAAGATTGCATTTAATGCATCTTGGTCATGGAATCTTAATTTTTCTGGATTATGTTCGATGAAGTCTAATACTTTTTGCGTAATATTTTCATCTAACCATTTTTTCACATTGATTAGCATCAATCCTGAGTTGAAGTAACGCATTGATTTAGCTGGAATCTCCATTTTTTCTAATCGTTGATGGAATCCAGCATCTTCAACAGCTGCTACGATTGAATCACCGAAGTCAAGACGCCATAATTTAGAGATGTCTTGTAAAGCGATCATGTCGCAATCCATATATAAGATACGTTCGACTTCCGTGCCGCGGAACAATTCTGGAATCGCTATGCGGTAATAAGCTGTTTCTGGAATACGATCGCTGATTACTACATTTGTAAAGAATTCTTTATTGATTTTCAAAAATTCTACATCTGAATTCATTCGTGCATTTTTCACTGAGAAGCGTAAAAGCTGTTTGCTTTCAAAATCGATATCGTCGTCAATCACATAGAACCGAACAAATTTAGACGGGTTGCAATTATCTAATACTGAGACAAATAATGCAGCTAAATGCGGTACGAATTTTGTGTTACAACTTGCGACTACTGCTATTTCTTTTTTATTCATTGATCTCGCCTACTTTCGTTAGAGTACTGTGTGCTAATTTTTTTAAGTATAAATTGGTATACGGATGATCTTTCAACGTATTCCAAGGTTTATCATGGCCTGTAAAATGAACGATCGAAGGTTTTTCATTTCCTTCTTTATAAAGACGTTCATATTTTTCATTTGGTGCTGGGTGTCGTTCAAAAATCAAAGAAGTCTGCATGTTCCATTTTGGATGAAGTTGTTCCCAGTCTTCATAAAGGACAGCATTCAAAGCATCTTGATCGTGATAGATGATTCGATCACCATTTTCACTTAAATAATGGATAGTTTTTTCTGTAATTTCTTTTTTATTCCATTGATCGATGTCAATCACCATCACCCCTGAATTGAAGTACAAGTCATTGGAATCTATTCCTAATCTTTCCAATGCTTTCACTTGTCCTGGATCGATAATGGCGCCGATCGTTTTTCCATTTAATGGTTCATCATATAGTTTTACGATATCGTCTAGCACTAACACATCTGAATCTAAGTAAAGGACTTTCTTATAATCCTCTTTAGCTAATAAGTTGGGTAAAGAAATTCTTAAGTAAGCGGTAGTTGTGATATGGTCGCTGACTAGGAAGTCTTCGTAGATATCTTTTTCCACTGTCAGGAATTGGATACTTGCATTACTTGAATATTTATTTACCGTTTCTTCCAATCCTTGTTTACTATATTCTGATAGACCATCGTCAATCACATAAAATTTTATGCGTCTTGTTTTATTGCAATTTTCTAATGCAGTTGCGATCATCACGCTCAAGTAAGGAGCATAATTTTCGTCTGAAGCAGTCACCACAGGAACTACGCCGTATCTCTTCTCCATCAAAATCACTCCTTTTTCTAATCTTTTTCTAACCTGTTCTACATCTAGAATATTCCTCATTTGGTTTTAAAGCAAAATATATGCTTTGTTTTCATTGAATATTTTAAAATTTTTTTATTACAAAACGCATTGGTAAGCGATAACTATTCGTTTTTCATGGCTTTTTATTCAAAGGTATTGACCAAAAACTACTATATATAGCCACCTTTTTCTTAAGAATGTTTTTTGAAAAAATTCATAACGGCAAAGCAAGTTAGTTTCATTTTTTTAATTTCTCATTTAATCTTAAGGTAACAGGAAAATAGATATGTAAAAAGAAAGTAGGAAGATAAAATGAAACTAGCAGCGATTGATTTAGACGGTACCTTGCTTGATCGAAATGGAAAGATACCAGAAGAAAATATCCAAGCACTTCGGAAATTTGATGAAAATGGCGGAATCGTAACAGTAGCTACAGGAAGGAACAGCATTTCTGCTAAAGATATTTTTTCCGAATTAGGAATCGGCGGCTATTTGATTTCTTCCAATGGTTCGCTGATTGCTGAAATGAAGGATGGAAAGATGGCAAAGGTTCTCAGACGTTCGAAAATAGATATCGATACTCTGAAAAAAGCCTTCTTCTATGCTCAAGAAGCAAAAATCTCAATTATTGCCAGCCGAGAAACCCAAGATGATCAGCTGACATTCGATGAATCAAATCTTGTCAAAGACGACCCCTATTATGAACATTTCAATCTGCAGAATCATTCTTTTGATCAAATTTTAAGTATGTTAGAAGATCCTTCTCTTAGCTATCTTAAATTAGCGTTAACAGATAAGAGTGAAGAAAAACTACAGAAGCTACAAAGAGATCTGCAAGCAGACGGCATCAATTCAGTATTCTCTGATCCACATTTCTTAGAAATCACGCCTACAGGTATCACTAAAGCTCATTCACTTGTTTTTCTGGCGGATTACCTTGGAATCGAGTCGAGTGACATCATGGCTTTTGGCGATCAAGAAAACGACATTGCTATGTTGAATTATAGTGGGTTGAGTATTGCGATGGGGAATGCACAGCGGCAAGTAAAAGAAATTGCAAACCAAGTAACGCTGACAAATGAGGAAGCTGGGGTTGCTTATATTTTAAAAAACTTCTATTGAAAATAAAAAAATGACGTCATGAACGTAGGAGGAAAGAAGATGTTAGTTATTATCGATATGCAAAATCATATTCTTGATCCAAACAGCGAATTTTATATTCCAGAATCAGACCAATTGGCGGAACGCATTGCTAAACGATTAGCTAAAGCACGTAAAAACAAGGAATATATTCTATTCACACGGGATATTCCAGTCGAACTGAAGGACAAAGAAGAAGAACGGGAAGATTTGCAATTGATCCCTCTTCTTTCTCCCCATGAACGAGTGATCAAAAAGTATTATTTTACGATCCCCCCTGAAACTTTAGCTGAAATCAAGGAGACTTTGTTTGAAAGCAAAGAAGAACAAAAAGAGATCGAAGTGGTTGGGATCGAAACAAACTTATGTGTGCTCTCTAATCTGATAGGCTTGCAGAGTGCGTTCCCTGAAGCTGACTTTTTTGTTGATCCAACGTTAGTTTCCAGCAGAAAACATGGAGAATCTGCTTTGGCACTTCTGAAAGATTTCAATGTTTCAATCATCGAACCTAAAGAATAGACAGACACACGTATGCTACAGTCTATTCTTTATATAAGTTCTATTATCATTTAACAAGCAAACTAAAAAAGAAAAAGCACGAAGAACTGTTTTCAGTCTTACGTGCTTTTTCTACAAAAGTAGATCGGCTTTTTCACAACCTCTTATGTACCTTGTAGGACTCGAACCTACGACCGGACGGTTATGAGCCGTCTGCTCTAACCAACTGAGCTAAAGGTACATCATCATGAGATATATTTTAGTTACTTTTTAACTATAGCACGAATTATAGACGCTCACAAGCTTCAAAATATAAATAATATGATATATTTATTCTTATTTACTTGACTTG
>NZ_BJLL01000078.1:0-8022 GCF_007996925.1 Enterococcus sp. NBRC 3427
CTCTAATGAGTTGCATATGATTTATATAAAGGTGTGCAGCATAACTTAGTTGAAGTTAAGAGAATAGAATAAATATTTTTTGTTTTGCTAATAATTAAACACTACCTAAATATGGTAGTGTTTAATTATATAATATTCATTTTGTTACAAATAATCGTATTATAAAAGCATAACAATTGGGATAACTATTTTTTAGATTATTTAAGTACTACTTAAATTAGGTAGTACTTAAATTTTGGTTTAAGGTAGTAGGTAATTAAGAAATAATATATATCTTCTTTTATAATAGAAGGGGAGAGGCCTAGTTAAAAGCAGCGACAATTAATAACAATGTATTTAATGCTTCACAAAATCCATTTGGTGGACAATGCATTGTTATTAGCGATGATCTACCGTTCTAAGTATTTTTTTCTATTGGTTGCATTCGTGACTAATTATGGTATAATTATGAGTAACAAAGAGGTATTTCATTATATCACCAAACCCCATCAGCGTGCAGGCTGATGGGGTTTTTTTACGTTTCTATATTATAGAATTAACGGGTAGGCTTACTGTCTTTTTTGGCAATTTTGCAATCAAGCCACTTGCAGATGTAGTGTGCAGTTACCTCTGCAAATGGCTTGATTGCAAAAACAAAATCAAAAAGGTATTTCATTATATCTCCTCCTCCCCTTGACAGATTAGGCCGGGGTAGCAGACAGCAAAACTATTATAACATAACTGAAATACCTAAATGACATATACAGATATGATAATTTATGTATTGATTTTTCTAACAAAAGCACATATTTTAATATATACTACCTATTTTAGGTAGTATATATTTTTAGATACAATATCGATCAGTTTTGAGGAAATGAAATTCTAGATATTTTTTGCTAAATAGAGTTACTTTCAATATTTTTTAACGTAATTAGGCAGAAGTCACTCATCCTCTATAGGTTTGTGATGAAATTGCCATTGATCCATTTAAGTAAGAGCAAAAAACTGGAGGTTTATCAGGTAATTGGTCTAATGGATTTAAGTATGCGGTCACCGTGTATAGAGTTGCTTATGAGATTCAAGAAAATAAAGTTATTCCAGTATTGCTATATGGAACACATAACAATTTTTATGAATTAGCCGAGAACACTCGCAACTTTATTCGTGTAGATGAATCGGCTTCGGTTGAGTTATAACTTTAGCTATATCAATCAACCGACCGACATATGTTAAATCTATATATAATAAAAATACCTACTTAAATGGATGTTAACGGAAGTGTATGGTGAGTAGTTCACTCGTATTTTGATATCGTTTGTATATGTTTTCAGCGTTCTAAGTGGCTTATTTTGTCCAATAATAATATGGAGTGGAATCCCTTAAGAAACACCGTTGGCAATTGTTGTTATAACATGTTATAATTTATTCATCAAAAACTAAAAGGAGTGTGATAACATGGGAAAAGAACTAAAGGTTAGAAAGATCGGCAATAGCGTGGGAGTGATCCTTCCAAGCTCTCTTGGATTAAAAAGCGGAGACACTATCCAAGCCAAACAAGAAGGCAACTTATTCATATTAGATACTACTCAAATAGCAAAAGAACACGATCGCAAATTGATTGAAGAAAGTTTCCAAGACTTTGAGAAAGGTTTAACAGTTTCAGAAATTGAAATGGTAAAAGCTTTCGGAAAATACGGCTGGAGTGAATAGATGAAAGAGTACACGCTAGTTTATTCTAAAAGTTTCCAGACCAGCCTTGAAACGATAATAGAAGAATGGGAAAATGAGCTTGCTCTGTCTCCAGCCAGCATAAAAAGATTTGTAGGTGCGATCCAGAAGGCTTTAGAACTAACCAAAAATTTTCCAACTATGCATGAGGAAGTTTCCGAAATCTATGGAATGGATATCCCAACATATCGGATCGTGATCGGCAAAAGCTATGCCTTATTTTATCGGATCGACCATGAAAAAAAAGAGATACTTGTAGGACGTATTTTCCAATCTAAACAAATGAAACTAGGCTTTTAACAATAATTAGGCAAAAGTCGCTCATCCTCTACAGGTGGGTGATTAATGCCGCTCGATATGGTTGTTAACCGTCGGTTACTCGAAGATTGATATATAAGACTTAGTACCTTTTTATTTTGCTCCATGTTATGGCCGAAGGTCTAAAGATACAATCATTAGTCTAGAGAAAAATTAAGAACCGTAGGAACTACGGGGATCGCTTGGTGAATAAGAGACACTGCTATTAGTGAAAAAATAAGATATCAAGTACGCTCTATTCCCAAAAATTTCGTGACTTTACTCATGAGAGGTTCAAGTAGTATATTTTTAATCAAAATTGACGTAACTTTTAATAAATACTACCTAAATAAGGTAGTATTTATTTTTGTGTTTTAAAAGAGGAAGTCCAATATATCTATGGGAAACTTCTTAAATATTATATTGGTACATGAAAATATAGGTTCTGTTGCAAAGTTTTAAATCTACTATCAAATAAGGTAGAATAATAGAAAAAGATAGCAGGAGGAATGACGATGAATCATTTTAAAGGAAAGCAATTTCAGCAGGATGTGATTATTGTAGCCGTGGGCTACTATCTTCGTTATAACCTTAGCTATCGTGAAGTTCAAGAAATCTTATATGATCGTGGCATTAACGTTTCTCATACGACGATTTATCGTTGGGTGCAAGAATATGGCAAACTACTCTATCAAATTTGGAAAAAGAAAAATAAAAAATCCTTTTATTCATGGAAAATGGATGAAACGTACATCAAAATTAAAGGAAAATGGTATTATTTGTATCGAGCCATCGGTGCAGATGGTTTAACCTTGGATATTTGGTTACGTAAAAAACGGGACACACAAGCAGCCTATGCTTTTCTTAAGCGGTTAGTGAAGCAGTTTGATGAACCGAAGGTTGTAGTCACAGATAAAGCCCCCTCTATTACAAGTGCCTTTAAGAAACTAAAAGAATACGGCTTTTATCAAGGGACAGAACATCGTACCATTAAATACCTGAATAATTTGATTGAACAAGACCATCGTCCAGTAAAGAGACGCAATAAATTCTATCGAAGTTTACGCACTGCCTCTACCACGATTAAAGGCATGGAAGCCATTCGAGGATTATATAAGAAAACCCGAAAAGAAGGCACTCTCTTCGGGTTTTCGGTCTGTACTGAAATCAAGGTATTATTGGGAATCCCAGCTTAAATCATAGATACCGTAAGGGATTTTATTCTTTATTTAAAACTTTGCAACAGAACCGGGTTGTTTATAAGGTAGATGAAGATGAACACGTGGTTGAAATTTATTCAGCAAGGACGCATTACGAGTCACAGTAATTACTTGTAAATACATTATCTCGTGGTATAATGTATTTACTAAGTAATTACATACTGTTAGAAATGAGGGATTTAAATGATTACAAAAACAAGAAAACAAGGCAATTCAATCATGTTGACAGTACCTAAAGATTTTAATGTTCCTAATGGAGTCGAAGTTGAAGCAAAGTTGGTAGAGAATGGTATTCTTTATGAATTTGTTGAACCACAAAAAGAATTTTATGATTTTAGCGAAGATATTTTGTCTGATATAATTGCAGAAGGCTACGATAAAGATGAGATTCTTGTAGAATTTAAGAATAGAAAAAACAAAATGCATTCTTCCTTTAGAGATATTGCTGAAGATACACTTACTAATTCTAAAGTAATGACTAAAGAGGAGTTGGCAACAGAAATTGGCTTATGAAATCGTTCCTTCAAAACATGTCATTAAGTATTTAAAAAAGCTAAAAGAGAAGCCATTGAAAGAAAAATTTTTGAATTTAATTTATGATGAAATTGCGATTGATCCATATAAGGGTGAACAAAAAACTGGGGATTTATCAGGTATTTGGTCTAGTGGGTTCAAATATGCGGGCACAACATATAGAGTAGCTTACGAGATTATAGAAAACAAGGTTATTCCAGTATTGTTATGTGGAACGCATGAAAACTTTTATGAACAGTTGAAAAAATTAATCTAGTGATTTGTTGTCGTTCTTAAGAAGGACGGCTTCTTTTTTATCGAAAATCTGATTCGTCTACATGACTAAAGTCGCGAGTATTCTCTGCTTCTCGATAAATTAAATAACGTCATTACTTTGAGGAAAGCTATAAATCAATATATTTCAGCTTTTCCTTATTTATGTACTACCTTTTACTTATTAATTATAAGGTAGTACATATATATCTTTTTTTTGGTAGTAACTAAAAATAAATATGTTATAATAGTATCAAATGAATATTGCTAAAAGAAAAGAGGTAGGAACGTGGTAGCGAAGAAATATGTAATCGGTAATTTTAAAGGTGGCGTAGGTAAAAGTACGTGCGCGCAAATGTTAGGGTTTGAATCAGCAGTTAATGAAGGAAAAAGAACCTTGATAATTGACTTGGATATGCAAGGAAATACTTCTGATGTGATGAACTTAACGCATATGAACTTCACTAACGAAGAAGGAGGCGGAGAAGGTGAACCGATTGTTTACGAAAATACTGTGACTGACGTGTTGATAAACAATCTTCCACCTAAAGAGGCTGTCTATAAAGTAATCAATAACCTCTATATACTTCCAGCAGACATGTCCTTTGAAATGTATGATGATTGGATCAAAGACCAATATAATGATTCATTATCCCAATTCAAATATATGAAAGAAAAGCTAGAACCATTATTTGATGAGTTTGACGTCATCTATTTAGATGTCCCACCTTCTATTTCTGTATATAGTAAATCCGCGATGTACATTGCGGACTGGGCAATCGTCGTCTTACAGACCCAAGTAAAATCGATGAGAAATGCGATGCAATATCTTGAGTATATGGACTTTTTTGTGAAAGAATTTGATACAAATTTATATGTTGCTGGTGTTATTCCTTTCATGTTGGAAAGCGGTGACGCAGTAGATCAGGAAATGTATAAACAAGCCCAAGAGATTTATGGGGAACATTTGATTAAAAATGTTGTACTCAAAAATGCACGCTTAAAACGATACGACGGATCAGGTATTACGATGGAGAAGACAAAGAAAGGTCTCTTAAAACAATGGGATCGCAAAAGCCACGAATTATTTATCAGTATTTTGAAAGAATTGGAAGAACACGAGAATTGGTATGCGGAGGTGGAGTAATTGGCTGACATCAAAGGACTTGATATTTTTGGGAACAACAAAGGACTCGCCAAAATAAAAAAAGAAGCAGAAGCAAAGAAAAAGCAGCAAGCAATTACACCATCTGAAAATAAGCAATTAGAAGTGCACCAAGTTCAAGAAATAAAAACTTCCTCCAATGTTGAAAGACAGAGTAGAGGAAGAACAAAAAAAGTTGGCGCACCAATCAGAAAGTTTGATAAGGTTTATTCCACCAAGCATCCTTTAAAACTGTCGACTTTGTTAAATGCGACTTCCAGAGTTTTAGTAGAAAAGTATGAGACTAATATGACAAGAGATGAATTGCTTAGAAAAGCTTTAGATGAGTATATTAAACAGAATCTTACGCAAGAAGATAAGCAAGATTTGTTTAATGACGTGGTGAAAGAACTAGACTTGTTCAGAGAAAAATATCCAATTGTTCCAGAATTAGATGATCGTGGAGAAATAATAAGAACTACCAGTCAGATAAAACAAGATACCGAAGACTCACTGCGCAAAGGGTGGGGAATGAATAATAAAGTTAGATAATAATCAAAGAAGAACTAAGTAACTACCTTTAAACGGTAGTTACTTAGTTCTTCTTTGATTTGCGTGAAATAGAGGGGATTTATTTTTCTGGTTACGTGATTAAAAAATCCAAAAAATGAGCATAGGAACGGTTATGATTTTAGGGTGTGTTTTAATGAGATATTGTGATTTCATTAACAAGTGTATGATAATCTGTTGTTGAGTTAGTAAATAAGTAATAGAGCTAACTCTAAAATAAAACTATTAGGAGGAGATGTAGGTGAAAAAGTTTAAAAAGAAAATATATTTAGGATTGGTTGTTGGGGTGAGTATGTTTGGGTTCATGGCTCATACTAAACAAGTAACTGCAGATACTAACCAAAAAGAAAGGATTATGAGCCAATTAGATGACTCTCAAATAGAGTATGTACCCAATGAGCTAATTGTCAGTTTAAAGGCTACACAAAGAATTTCAACAGAGAAAAATAAACCGCAAAATTTATTGGGTGTAAAAGTTATGGTGGAAAAAGATTTGACTCTTAGGACAAATGAAAGCGATTATAATAAGCGAGATCAAGTATTATTAGTGAAATTGAACGAAGAAATTAGTGTGGAAGAGGCAGTAAGAACATTTAATGCTTCTGATATGGTCAATTATGCAGAGCCAAACTATGTGGTTGAACTAGAGCCGTTGAATGATGTTGAGGAGCCAAATACAACTGATTCTTTAGGAAATCGATCAATTATTCTTAACGATCCTAATTGGAGTAAACAAGCTAATTTAAGAGAGATTAGCATGCCATCCGCTTGGGAAGAAACCAAGGGTTCTAAAGATGTGAAGGTAGCGGTCATTGATTCAGGAATTGATTATCAACATGAAGATCTTTCTGGAAATGTAGATGAAAGTTTGGAATACGATTTTTTTAACGATGATACAGATCCTATGGATACTATGGGACATGGACACATATTGCCGGGATTATTGGTGCTCAAACAAACAACGAATTAGGTGTTGCTGGAATAAATTGGGATGTTACGATGGTACCTATACGTGTATTTGGTAGTAGTGGAGGTACCAGTTTGGCAATCTTAACTGAAGCTATTAATTATGCATCCCAAAAAGGGTTTCCAATTATCAATTTTAGTATAGGTAGTGTTGTTTATAGCAGTACAGAAGAAGCAATTAAAAACTATCCTGGATTATTCGTAGCAGCAGCTGGAAATAATGGGATAGATATGACTGATAAACCTTTTTACCCAGCTTCTTTGGATATACCTAATATTATTACTGTAGGAAATTCTAGTGGTTATGAACGAAGTTCTGATTCAAATTATAGTAAAACAGGTGTTGATTTATTCGCTAGAGGGTTTCGTGTTTTTAGTACATTTCTAGGAAGTAAATACACGTATATGTCAGGTACCTCGATGGCAACACCTCATGTCACTGGTAGTGCTGCATTAGCGTTGTCACTAGATCCTGATCTATCTACTGATGAATTAAAAAAAATCATTTTAAATAGTGTTGATTCATTTTATGAACTATCTGATTTATGTCTTACAGGGGGAAGACTAAATACGAATAATGTCGTACGACAAGTAACGGGTAAACTTACTGCATCTAATATCACATTAAGATTAAATAGTGAATGGTCAGATGAAATTGCTAAAGAGATGTGTCACGTTCACTGGATTGACCAGTCAGGAAATGATTTGACGGATCAAGTGGTTGTTCTAAAAAACGAAGTGGATACATCTAACTTTGGCGATTACGAAGTAGTATTTGCATCACCTGATTTAACAGATCAAATCTCAGTTACAGTGACCGTACCTCGATTACGTAAACTTACGCTAGGAAAAGAAACAGCAACCATTGATATTGGTTCCGCATGGGATAGTGTCATAGCCATTGATACTTTTCAAGTGAAAGCTATAGATGATTTTGGGAATGATGTTACAAATCAAGTACAGGTTACTATTAATGCTGATATAGATACAATTAATTCAATTCAAGCAGTGATTAAGTTTGAAGTTCCAGAATTAGGCTTAGCCCAAATTGGTAGACTGAATATTACTGCAAAAAATAGTACAATCAATGGATTGAATGAAGTTAGCATCGAGCATATCGACAAGACTAGGATATTTTTTTATATATGCATATCCTTGTGGTGCAGTAACTCCTAAATTTTTTAAATTAGACAGACTTATTGGTAAAAGTATTTCTTCTAGGTGGATAATTTCGTAAGCATATTTTCCCTTTTAAACTAATTGTTCAAACTTATCGTCTCCTAAAAAGTAGTGTTGATTTTTCTTAAGTTTAGTAATTGGATTTTTTGA
>NZ_BJLL01000079.1:0-7975 GCF_007996925.1 Enterococcus sp. NBRC 3427
GAAGCTACTTCTGGAACACTGTTTGTTCGGAATAAGAGACTGTGACAAGACTTTTGTCACAGTCCCCATTGTTCCTTGTGACTCAGAGTTAGATAGTAAGGTCACGATCTCCCTAATACTCAGGACAAAACGCTGAATTCACAACCTCTCCTATACTTTGTTTCATTTTCCCTATACTTTGTTTATTTATTCTCATTATTGAAAGCGCTATAATGACGTTGCGAATGAATCGAAAGGGGTTTTTAGATGAAAAAACGAAAGGGGTTCAATCATTTTTTTATGAATCTATGGCGTTATAAAGCACTTGTCCTGATGGCTGTACCGGGTATGCTTTGGATGATTTTTTTCTTTTACATACCTGTAATGGCGAATGTCGTAGCATTCAAAAATTTTCATATTTCAGCAGATGGGTTCTTGGCTAGCCTGAGGGAAAGTCCTTGGGTGGGTTGGGAAAATTTCAAATTTTTATTTTCTTCGGACCAAGCATTTCTCATCACTAAAAATACAATTTTATATAATGTAACATTTATCCTTTTAAATCTGCTCATTTCAGTCGTATTTGCAATCATTATGAGCGAGTTGAGAAATAAACGACTTGTTAAAGTTTATCAAACGATGTCCTTGCTCCCTTATTTTCTATCTTGGGTCATTATCAGTTACTTCGTTTACGCCTTTTTAAGTCCCGACAAAGGAATATTCAACCAGTGGATTACTGGACACGGAGGAGAAGCTGTCAATTGGTATAATGAACCGAAATATTGGCCATTTATCTTAGTGTTCATCGGTACATGGAAAGGGATTGGTTATAACAGCATCATTTACTTTGCATCTGTTATGGGAATCGATCCGACTTATTATGAAGCTGCTATGGTTGATGGAGCTAGCAAATGGCAGCAAATCAAACATGTGACGATACCACAACTGATTCCATTGATGACGATTTTAACGATTTTAGCCGTAGGAAACATTTTTCGAGCTGATTTTGGCCTGTTTTATAACATTCCTAGGAATTCCGGTGCATTGTACGATGTGACTCAAGTTTTGGATACGTATATCTACAATGGGCTGACATCCACAGGAGATTTTGGTATGACGGCTGCTGCAGGACTTTATCAATCAGTTGTCGGTTTTGTCTTATTGATGATCACAAATACGGTCGCCCGTCGTTTTGATAGCGACTCTGCATTATTCTAAGGAGGAAAAAAATGAAAAAAAAGAAAGTGGAGAGAGTCCAAGTCCGTTCTTTCAATAAGACGACCAATTTTTTCTCTAATATAATGATTGCACTCTTTGCTATTTCCTGTATTTTGCCATTTATATTTGTTATTGCCATCTCTTTTACCGATGAGTCCATATTGTCGACGCACGGGTACAGTTTTTGGCCAGAAAAATTCAGTCTATTTGGTTATACGTACTTGTTCGATCAGATGCAGGATAAAATTTTCCAAGCGCTTTATGTTACTATGCTTGTCACTGTTTTAGGTACACTGATCAATAGCACGGCTACTTCTTTATATGCTTATGCGATTTCGCGGTCAAATTTTCCATTCCGTCGTTTTTTTACCGTTTTTTGTTTGATTACGATGTTGTTCTCACCCGGTATGGTAGCCAATTATCTTGTTATGACAAATCTTCTCCAGTTAAAAGATACGATTTGGGCATTGATCTTGCCAATGGCTGTCAGCCCCTTCAATATTATTGTGATGCGCACATTCTTTAAACGTTCGGTCTCTGATTCGATTATTGAATCGGCGCGGATCGACGGAGCTAGCGAACTTCGAATATTCGTTCAAATCGTTTTACCGTTAGCTGTTCCTGGTATCGCGACAATCAGCTTATTTGCCGCATTGGGTTACTGGAATGACTGGTTCAATGCTTTACTATACATTCAAGATGATAAGCTAGTTCCACTACAGTATCTTTTGATGAAAATCCAAAGTAATATTCAATATCTGACGCAAAATTCAGGAGCAGGAAGCCAATTGACAGGTAGGCTAGCTTCAGTTCCAGGAGAATCCGCCAGAATGGCGATCGTAGTTATCTCTACGTTGCCTATTGCAATCAGCTATCCATTTTTCCAGAAACATTTTGTCAAAGGTCTAACGATCGGTGGAGTAAAAGAATAAAGAAAAAAATATAAATCATAAAACTAGGAGGAAGAAAAATGAAGTTATGGAAGAAACTAGCCTTTACAGGTGTTTCAGTATTGTTGGTAGGTACATTAGCGGCATGCGGAGGTTCTGGTTCTAAAGAGAAAGCAGAAGCTAGTAATTCGGACACTTTGCAGATGTATCAAATCGGCGATAAACCGGATAATTTCGATCAATTGATGGAAGTGGCAAACAAACGAATCGAAAAAGAGATCGGTGCAAAAGTCAATATCAATTACATTGGTTGGGGCGATTACGAAAAGAAAATGAACGTCATCATTTCTTCCGGAGAAAATTACGATATCGCCTTTGCGAACAACTATGTTTCCAATGCTCAAAAAGGAGCCTTTGCTGATTTGACTGAATTAGCGCCTAAGTATGCTGAAAAAGCGTATAATGATTTAGACGAAGCTTATATCAAAGGAAATTTGGTGAATGGGAAATTATATGCCTTTCCAGTAAATGGAAATGTCTTTGCTCAACAAGTACTTACTTTTAACAAAGCTTTACTAGATAAATATGATCTTTCAATTGATGGAATCCAATCTTACGCTGATGCAGAAAAAGTTTTGAAGGAATTCCATGAAAAAGAACCAAACACGGCCGCTTTTGCGATTGGACAAGGATTCAAAGTCCAAGGAAACTTTGACTATCCTTTAGGGAACACTTTACCATTTGCTATTGATCTGGATGGAGATGATTCAAAAATCATCAATCAATACGACAATGAAACGTATATCGGACTGTTGCGTACGATGCATAGCTGGTACAAACAAGGACTCATTCCAAGTGACGCTGCAACGAGCAATAAGGACTATCCACTAGAAGGAAATACTTGGCTGATGCGTGGAGAAACACAAGGACCCTATGATTATGGCGATACGATTTTGACAAATGCAGCAAAACAAGAACTAGTTTCAAAAGCAATTACTGTTCCATTGAAATCTACAGCTCAAGCACAAATGGCAAATTTTGTCGTATCCAATACTTCAAAAAATAAAGAAAAATCAGTAGAACTTCTAGGGCTGATTAACAGTGATCCAGAATTATTGAATGGACTTGTTTGGGGAATCGAAGGAGAAGCATGGGAAAAAGTCGATGGTTCAGAGGATAAAATCAAATTGCTAGATGGTTATCAGCCAAACACACATATGTCTGCTTGGAATACAGGAAACAATAAGATTCTATATACACAAGAGTCCATTACGGATGACATGATTGCCAAACGCGACCAATCGATTGCTGAAGCAGAAACTTCACCGATTTTAGGATTCAGCTTCAACACGGACAGTGTGAAAACTGAATTAAGTAATATTTCAAATGTCATGAACCAGTATTTGGATGGATTGAATACAGGAACTGTTGATCCAGATGAAACATTGCCGAAATTAAAAGAAGCTTTAGATAAAGCTGGTTATGACAAGGTATTGAAAGAAATGCAAAAACAATATGACGAGTTTCGACAAGAACAATAATGAATAAAGACAAAGAGGTTGTGACAAAAACGTGTCGCAACCTCTTGTTCCGAATAAACGGTGTTCAAACTCGGTATTAAGCTAAATTTATGTAAAAATGTGGAAAGCCATTTTCACAAAATTTTTCTTACTACTCGAAACTAAGCGGCTATTTCACAACCTCTTGGTAAGCGGTGTTCAATCAGCAGCCCCTCGGTATTCGCTCAAAAAACGGTAAAATATGAGGAACTAGTTTTCCGTTTGTTTCTCTAATACTCAGACCAAGGTGCTGATTGCCCAACCTTTTTTGTATAATGAGAAAGTAGAAACTTAATGTTTGGAGGAGAAGATATGTTAGGGAAGGTTTTGGAAGAGTTATTTATCCGGATCTGGGTCGTTATAAAACTAACCTTATATTTCTGGATATATACGTTTGTCGGTGGAATCATCTTTGGATTAGGTACGGCATGGAAAACAGTCAATGAGTTATTTTATTTATATGGATTCGAGTATAAAGAAATCATGTTAAAAAGAGGCTGGAATATATATAAAAGAAATTTTTTAAGAGGAAATCTGCTATTTGGTTTATTTTTATCTAGTACTGCTTTATTGAGCTACAATCTATATCTATCTGTTCAAATCAAAGGGCTCATTTTTTTAGCTATTGATTTTATTTTGCTTTTTGCCTTATTTTGCCTATTTGCTACTTATCAATACAGTATGATTTTAGACAGTGAATATACGATCTCTGTTCCTAATCTACTAAAGCTGAGTTTTATTTCGGTTTTTTCCAGCTTTTCGTCTTTTCTAAAAATAATTATTGGTAGCGGTGTAATTATAGCTGTGACTTGGCAATTCAAAGGATTGATCCTATTTGGTGTCATTGGTCTTTTGACGGTTTGGAATGGCACGATGACGAAACAGTGGCGTGAAGAGTTAGATAAACAGTTGGAAAGTTATGAATAGGATCCGGATTCTATTTTCAAAAGGAACCTTACTAAATCGGCTGTTAAGGAAATATGCGGTTATCATGATTGGTGTAACGATGACTGCTACTATTATTTTTAGTGTCCATACGTGGGATCAAAACCAAAAGCAGGCAGAAAACATGACAAGTGATGCCGTTCAAAGTACAAGCAGAATGCTGAATGACAAAACCACTTTGAGTAGGATCATTAAAAACCAGCTCGTCGGTGATTCCGAAAAAATTGAAAATGTCACTACCTACTTAACAAAACCCATAGATCAGTATTTGATGTATGTATATGAGCAGCAAAACAGCACCGACGAATTAGTTTCTTTCCCAAATCAAATCAAAGATCTTTATATAAATTATGAAGAACTAAGTGCGGTATATATCGTGTTGAATCAGCTACCGGAGTATTATGAATCCTCTAGAGAAAACAAAGGCGGAGAAGTAAAAGCAGGAACGCCAAAATTACTAGATGCCTTTTATATCAAGTTGCCTATCACACAAGGAGGAGCTGAGTCAGGCAGTATTTTTATCGGTTTCCAAAAGAAAGAGCTAGATACGATTTTAGAGAATCTAACGTCATTCAATGGACTCTCTTTATACATGATTTCTGGCACGACAAATCGCTTGTATACGTTCCATGATAATAAAATAGCTAAAGAAACGTTTGGAAAACAAGAAACGATTATCTCAGAGAGTCTTCAGAAAAATTCACAATTGCCAATTGCTAATCTGAGAAAAAATAATTTTATCCAACATCAAGAACTGTCGGATGATTACCGAATATTAGCTGTATTAGATAAAAAAAGCGTAAAAATCGAAACGGGGAAAAACCTTGCACCGCTGATTGTCGGTATCATTGTTTTAGACAGTATATTGCTTATCTTTCTTTATAAAACATTCAAACGATATTCACAGCAAATATCCATTGTCATGCAGGCAATGGAGCAAACGGCAGCAGGGAATTTAGAAACACAGATTGATACAACAAAAACGGAATATGAACTAAAGGAACTTTCAATCGGTATCAACGAAATGTTGGATAGCATCAATCAATTTGTCGAAGACATCTACAAACTAGAAATCAAACAGCAAGATGCACATATGCGGGCGCTTCAAGCACAGATCAATCCGCATTTTTTATACAATACATTAGAATATATCCGAATGTATGCAATCAGCGAAGGAAGCGAAGAATTAGCAGATGTTGTATACGCTTTTTCCGCCTTGCTCCGAAACAACACAAATCAAGAGAAGACGATCTCTTTGAAAGAAGAACTGGACTTTTGCGAAAAATATGTCTATTTATATCAAATGCGTTATCCTAATCGAGTGGCCTATCATTTTATGATCGATCCTGATTTAGAAAAAATCGAAGTACCCAAATTTGTGATTCAACCATTAGTTGAAAATTATTTTAAACATGGTATTGATTTTACTCGATTTGATAATGCCCTAAGTGTCAAAGTCTTACAGGAAGACAAGAGGGTTAGGATCATCGTCAAAGATAATGGAAGAGGGATGACTGAAAAACGGCTAAAACAGGTGGAAGAAAAACTGTCTCATCCCAAAGTGGAACTTCACAAATCAATCGGTCTGCAAAACGTGAATGAACGTTTACGTGCCAATTTCGGCAGCAGTTATTACATGTCGCTTGAGAATAATGAGACAGGTGGACTGACTGTTTCTATTACATTCAAGGAGGGATGAACATGTATCAGGTGTTATTGGTAGATGATGAATATATGATTTTGAATGGGTTGAAAAAGATAATTGATTGGAAAAGTTTAGGTTTTCAAATAGCAGCAACAGCGGAGAATGCCAAAGAAGGACTATCTGTCCTTGAACAACAGCGGATTGATCTAGTGGTAACGGATGTGACGATGCCAGAAATAAACGGACTGGAATTTATTGAAGCGGCTCAAAAAGAACATCATAATTTTGAATTTATGATTTTGTCCGGGTACCAAGAATTTGATTATTTGAAAGAAGGCATGCAGTTAGGCGCGGTGAATTATTTGATGAAACCCGTGAATAAGTTCGAATTGATTGAAAGCCTCAAGAAAATCAAAACACGGTTAGACCAGCAAAATGAACAAAAAAATCAGCAAGAAATCTATCAGGAACTATTATTCAGTCAATGGTTGAGTGAAGAGTTAGATGAAGCAAGTGAAGAAGAAATAATAGGACAAATCAGTGAAAAACAGCATAGAATAGTATTGATCCAATTATCAAGAATTCATGATCCTCTTATCAATACATGGTTGAAAGAACATCAGCAAATCTTTTACTATCAAAGAAATTACGGAGACCGTATATTGATTACGCTTTTGTTGGAGGCAGATGAAGTTGATGGATTCTGCTGTTTTATTCAAGAAAACATTCCTGATCAGGAATGGCTGATCAGTATCGGGGAAGAGACAGATTCGTCGGACAAGATCCCTGAAACATTTCAACAAGCAAAAGACAATCTACAGTTGCATCAATTTTATGGAGATAAAGACGAGCATGTTTTTTATGCAGTACAAGCAACAACAAAAGGGCAAACCATCGATTTTTCAAATTTCAGACGTGTGTTGCAAAATAAACGATTGGATGTTGCCCAAAAAATGATCACTGATTTTTTCGAACAATTTCAATTAGCAGCCATGATGCCGGAAGACATCCGGTACTCCAGCTTTTTACTGTTTATGGAGATTCAACGGGAATTGATTGATCTAGAAGATGAAGAATATTTACAAGGAATCGAAAAAATTCATCGGGCAAAAACGGTGCAAGAACTCCACCAGCTACTTCTGTCGTTCGTCCAAAAGCACCAGAGAAAGAGAAAGTACAGTGGCAATGTAGAAAAAGTAATCGAAATCCTGCATCAGCATTATCAAGAACCACTTACACTCAAAGAAGTGTCAGAAAGTTTGCATTTAAATGTCATGTATTTAGGGCAGTTGTTCAAAAAAGAAACGAAAAAAAGTTTTTCAGCTTATTTGAACCATTTACGTATGGAAAAAGCAAAGCAGTTGCTTTTGCACAGTAATCAAAACATCAATGAAATAGCAAGTGAGATTGGCTACAACAATACCACGTATTTCTCTAAATTATTCAAGAAGATTGTCGGCAGATCCCCCAAGGAGTATCGGGAAAAGAGAGGAGAATCCTAAAAGAAGGAGCGTATGGAATGAATCAATGTTCAAAAGTTTGTCTAGAAAGCTAACTTTTGAGAGTTCTTACTACTTGAGGCAGGGAAGCTTTTTCACAACCACTGAATCAGCTAACCCTCAGTATTAGCTCAACAAACGGCAAAATATGAGGAACTATTTTGCCGTTTGTTTCTCTAACACTCAGGTCAAAACGCTGATTTCACAACCTCTCAATAAACGGTGTTCAAAAACTTGCATCTG
>NZ_BJLL01000080.1:0-7927 GCF_007996925.1 Enterococcus sp. NBRC 3427
TATTTTTAAACATATTAGTGATGAGTGCCCATGTTTCTTTACTTTAATTGACGCGCTTTAGGAAGAGATACCTCATTTTTCGTTTTTCCAGTTTCGATTATTTCGCGGAAGTTCTCGAAGCTTGTCGAAATCATATTTGACAATGCCTCATCTGTATTTGAACCTACATGAGGGGTTATAAGAACTCTAGGGTACAATTCTACTAGTTGCTGGATAGCAGGATCTGGAATCGTCTCCCATGGCTTGAAAGATCGGAAAAAGACATCTGTTTCATTTGCAAAAACATCGGTTGCAAAACCAGCTAAATGATTGCTTTTCAAAGCTCTTAAAATAGCTTCATTATCTTGAAGCTCTCCACGAGCTGTATTGATCAAGATACTGCCTCTTTTCATTTGAGCCAAAAATCCTTCATTGATCATTTGATCGTTTTCACCTGGGATATGAGGTACATGGATACTGACGATATCGCTTTTTGCTAACAATTCTTCGAGTGAGTGAAACGTCAATACTTTTTTAGCAGCTTCTGTCTGATGGATATCATAACCGATTACTTTGGCTCCTAGCCCCTTAAACAAAACCGCTTCCGTCAATCCTATTCTGCCTGTTCCTATGATACCTACTGTGCAATTTCTGATTTCACGGCTAAACATTTGTTCATCCACTCGAAAATCTTTGAAAGATGTTCGGATCGTTGTATACGCTGTATTTCTCAAAAGCATCATGGCAAAAGTCAAAGATAATTCTGCTATAACATTTGGCGAATATGATGGTACACGGGCTACTGTCATACCAAAATCAGCTACCGCTTGTAGATTGATATGATTGACTCCCACAGTCCGGGTAAAAACATAGCGAATCCCATATTTCTGCATTTTTGCAAGATTGATCTCATCTGCTATACAATTTCCTCTCAGCAGGACAGCATCATGGTCCTTAGCTGATTCAATATTGTCATGCGTCAGTAGTTCTTCATAAAGACTCAGTTCATAATGGTAAATATTCAATTGCTCAAAAAAATCGATCTCATTCGGACGAACACCATAACATGCGATTCTCATACTTTCCTCCTCCATTTCCTATCAAAACAAACCTATGCCGTGAATCATTTGCAATACAACGATCCATACAGGTGTCAGTACTACAGCAAAAATAGTTGACAGTAAGGATGCATTAGAGGCTAAAAGTGCCTCCCTATCAAAACTGATAGCATAGGCTGCTGCCACAGTTGCGGCTGGTGTAGCCATCATGATAACAATCGTTGCCAGTGCTTCAAAATTGACCGGTAGAATATTTGTTGCCGTCAAAACTGCTAAAATCACGATATTCAACGCAGGCACAAATACCACTTTGACTAAACTGTAATACCATGATGTTTTTTCAGAAGCAGCTTTTTTGAAACTTACTTCACCTAATGTTGCGCCGATTGCTAGCCATGCCAATGGCGAACTTAAACCAGCTAAATAATCCATTGGCTGAAATAGCCAAGGTGCTGTCTGGTCAATTCGCAAAAACGCTACTTGGCTTATCTCTCCTTCTGCACCTGTAACTGACACTTGTGGAAGATATCCTTGGAACAGCCAAATGAAAAGGCCGGCAAAAGTAGCGATGATGATTGGATTAACGAACATCGCTTTGATATTTTTGGCTTCCATCTTCAAGCCACTCATTTTTATGTATCCATAAGAATACAAAAAGATCCGATAACCAATGTTGAAAATCGAGGAATACATCACGCCGACCGGTCCATAAATCGCACTGACGATCGGTGTCCCGAAAAAGGTCGTAGAACCAAAGATTGTCAGGACACGCAACGTTGATTGCTTATCCCCTTTATAACTTAAGAAAAAAGGTCTTGAAACTAGAATAAGAATAATATAAATCACTAACCCCCAAATCAAGACATTGATTCCTTGCATTAATAGTTCTGTATTGATATCTTGCATGAAAGCTCGAAATGCAAGTGCTGGCAGAGCCACTGTTAAAACAACTTTCGATAGGATTTTTCCAACAGATTCAGAAAAAATTTCCTTTTTTCTACAAATAAACCCTAATAATATAATAAAAACTGTTGAAGTGATTGCACTAACAATCGACATATCTGTCAAAGTCGATCGGAAAATATCAAATAAATTCATCTTTTCCCTCCTATTAATGTTCATTTATTCACAATACAAAATACTTTTATTTAGCTAATACGTATTAACATTTTTTATTTTATCTTTATATTGTTAAATATTGAACAATAAGGAATTAAAGAAACTTTTAAAACTTATGTAAAGTGATATTCGTTAGAACACAAAAAAACCTTAAAACCAAACTTGAGAAGTTTCGTTTTAAGGTTATCTTGGATTATATTATGCGTGGAAACGTTCCACACCATCTAGATAAGTTGCTTCCAATGTCATATCAGGGTTCAATACGATAAAGTCTGCGTCGCGTCCTTGAGCGATTTTTCCACATGTGTCATCGATTTTACAGCTGATTGCTGGAATCAGACTAGCCATCATGACTGCTTGTTCTGGTGTTGCTAGTCCCCAATCCACGACATTCTTAATTGCTTCTTTCAATTTCAAGATACTTCCAGCTAAGTTGCCAGATTCCAAACGTGCCGTTCCTTCTTTTACTACTACCGGAAATTCACCTAAATTGTAATTTCCATCAGGCATCCCACCGGCCATCATACAGTCTGTAATTAAAGCGACATGCTCATGTCCTGCTTTTTCCATTAGGATTCCTGCCGCATTTGGATGTACATGATGTCCGTCACAAATCAATTCAGAAAAGACATGTTCTAAAGATAATAACGCACCCACCATACCTGGTTCGCGATGATTCAATCCGCGCATCCCATTGAAAGCATGGACAAACACGCTGGCACCTGCTTCAACAGCTTTTTGCGCTTCTTCTAGCGTAGCGTTACTGTGCCCCAAAGAAACAACTACTCCTTCTTCAGTCACTTGTTTGACAAACTCTTCTACGCCTTGACGTTCCGGTGCTAAAGCAATTTTTTTGATCAAACCGCCTGAAGCTTCTTGCCATTCATGGAAAGTATCCAAATCAGGATCACCGAAATAACTTGGGTTTTGTGCCCCTTTGTGTTCTTCTGTGAAGAAAGGACCTTCAAAATAGATTCCTTTGATTTTAGCTCCTGGTGCTTCCTGATACATTTTTCCGATTGTCTCAGCTACATCTCTTAAACGTTCTTTGCTTGACGTCAATGTTGTTGGTAAAAATGAAGTCACTCCACAAGATAATAGACCTTCAGACATCACTTTGATACCTTCTGCATCGTTGTCCATTACATCATGATTCATATAGCCGTGAATATGTGTATCTACCAAACCAGGAGCAATCCATTTGCCGCTTTGGTCAATGATGTTGACTTCTCCCTCAGGTAGTTCTTTGGTGTATTCACCAAAAAGCCCATCGGTAATTTCAAGATAGCCTGCATTTTTGACGCCTGACGCTAAAAAGAATTTGTCAGCATAGATAAAAGTTCTCATTCTATTCTCTCCCTTTGTTTTTCTACCTCTAAAGTACTCTTATTTAGAGAAGAAGTCAAGAATGGTCTACACCATTTATAGATTTTTTGAAATTTGTTTCACAGCTTGTGCCAATCCTTCATAAAATGCTGCTCTATCTGGTTCTTCTTTACGCTTATATATCAAGCTCTTAAGCACAAATAAATCATTGAGATAATAGTAACTATTTTTCTCTTGAGCCCAATAGATTCCTTGGTTCACCTGCTCTAGTGCTTCATCAATTTCATTTTGATGGAATAAGAAATTTCCATAATTATAAAAAATTTGCGAAAATTCACTTTTTGATCGTTCATCAGCTGATTGATGCAGCAGTTGGATGCTTCGACTCAAATAGTAGCGGGCTTCAGCAGTTTTTCCTGCCACACCATATATTTTTCCGATACAACTAATCAGTTGTATTTCTGTGTCAGAGACATGGATTCTTTCTTTTTGGCTAGAGTAGCTTAATGCTTCTTTTAAATAATAAAGAGACTGAGAAATATTTTGACGCAACGTGAATTCACAAACACCGAGATAATAATAATATCGTTGAAAGTCAGCTGCTTGATACAGATTCTCAGAAATATCAGAAGATTTTAGTACTTGTTCTAACTTGCGATAATCACGTTTTTGGAAACAACTATCCAACAGTTCAAATAATTTATCGTTTGTCCGAGTAGTTTTTCGAGAGAGATTCATCACATGATCAATCGTTACTCCTAGCCGTTGACAAATCTGCATCATCACCAATACATTCGGCAGTTCCTCATTATTTTCGATCCGGCTTAGTACACTTTGTGAACAAATATCTTGCGAAAGCATCTTTTGCGTCATTTTTTGTTCTTTTCGAATCTCTTTAATGATCGTGCCAAAGGACTCGATTAACGTTTCCATAAGTATCCTCCCCAAAATATGCGTATTCGCATTCTATCCGTATTTTACTTTAGGAAGTCGCAAACTTCAAGAAAAGACTTGCAACTAAATAATATGACTTTAGTTATTTAAGAGATCCCCATTAGAAAGAGAGCCTCAGTATATTTGTCTGTGGCTCTCTTGCTGGAAAATTTGCTTTTTTTAAAGTCACTTTTGTCGATATGTCGCTAAAAATTCTCTCATTTTCTTAGCCGTTTGTTTCAAATCATCCATTTTAGGAAGATAGACGATCCGAAAATGATCTGGCTGGTTCCAATTGAATCCGCCACCGTGTACGAGCAGAATATGATGTTCATGTAAAAAATCCAAGACGAATTTTTCATCATCCAAAATATTGAATCGTTTTGTATCGATTTTAGGGAATATATAAAAAGCAGCTTTTGGTTTTACAGCTGAAAGACCAGGAATATCATTGATTGCATTATAGATATATTCTCTTTGCTCATAGATCCTTCCGCCTGGCAGGAGCAGCTCATCAACACTTTGATAACCGCCTAGCGCCGTTTGGATGATTTGCTGAGACAAGACGTTGGAACACAAACGCATGGAAGACAACATATTCAGCCCTTCTATATAGCCTTTGACGTGTGATTTATCTCCGCTTAGGACCATCCAGCCGACTCGAAAGCCTGCTACACGATGAGACTTGGATAGACCGTTCAGCGTAACAACGAACAAATCAGGCGCTAATGTAGCAATCGGAATATGTTCTAGGCCATCCATCACTAAGCGGTCATAGATTTCATCAGAATAAATAATCAGGTTGTTTTGTCGGGCTACTTCAACGATTTCTTCTAATAATTCTTTTGGATAAAGTGCCCCAGTAGGATTATTAGGATTAATGATGACGATCGCTTTTGTCCGACTCGTTATTTTTGATTTGATATCATCAATATCAGGATACCATTCTGCCTCTTCATCGCAAATATAATGAACAGGTGTACCTCCAGCTAAAGCAATCGAGGCAGTCCACAACGGATAGTCCGGCATTGGAACCAGTACTTCATCTCCATTGTCTAGCAACCCTTGCATACACATCGTGATCAGCTCGCTGACTCCGTTTCCGGTATAGATATCATTGATCGTCACATTCGGAAAATGTTTCAGTTGGCAATATTGCTCAATTGCTTTTCTAGCAGAAAAAATTCCCTTGGAGTCTGAGTAGCCTTCCGAATCACGAGCATTCATGATCAAATCACGAATGACTTCGTTTGGTGCCTCGAATCCAAAAGGTGCGGGATTTCCTGTATTCAATTTTAAAATACTGATGCCCTCTTCTTGCATCCGCTCTGCTTCTTCTAGAACCGGACCGCGAACGTCGTAACTAACACCTTCTAATTTGTTGGATTTTTCAAATTCTCTCATCACTTAGCCAATCCCTCATTTCAAAAAGTTAGAACTTTCCAAATTTTTTGTTATTTACTATTTCAATATCATACTCCATCCTAGAAAAATTTGCCACTTATTTAGGAAAAACATAAGTATCAGAAAAACGCTGAGAAGCGCTGAGAACTTACTGGTCATGATAGTCATTCCATAGATTTGCTGCCCAATCCATTGCAACCCCACAAATAATTCCCAGCATCAACCCAAATAGAAAACGACCAAATGCAAGGCCAATCAATATGCCTAGAATCATCCCCAGTCCTGAAAATTCTCCGTCATATTTCTCCATCTTCATAAGACCTCCCACTTTTTGAGCTTGACAACTATGTAAAACCTCGCTATCATTATTGTGTTATTATTTATGCAGACGTGATGGAACGGCAGACATGCCACTTTCTATTAGTAGGTCTGTAGTTTTATATCAGGCAGATGTGTTGGAATTGGCAGACAAGCATGATTGAGGGTCATGTGAGCGTTAGCTCGTGTGGGTTCGAGTCCCATCATCTGCATTTTTCTTTCAAAACAAGCGGCTAGGACATTTTTGTCTCAGCCGCTTTTCTTTTTCTCGTTCATTCTTTCATCTTATTGAACCTTTTTTCTTGGGTATAGACTTTTCTCATATTCTACCACAATTTTTGGTTTTCCTAACACATGATAAGATCTCACAACGAATTGTTTTCTATTATTGTAATATCCTGTAACAACTAGTTTCATCCCTTCGTCTACTTCAGCTAGGAAGTTCAAACTATGGGAAGCAATCAAACAATTGACCTCATTTAAGCTAAAACGAATCAGTGGTCTGGCGCTGATCTGCAACGTACGGATCTTATCTACTGTTCCATATTTTTTCTCCATTGCCTTCACCTCATTACTATTATACGAACATACATTCCCTTTTGTAAAGAGGAAACACTCTTTATCTTGCGATTTTTTATCCAGCTATTTTTCTTAAAGAACATATAACTTTTCTTACAACGATGAAGGACCACTTATTAACAAAAAAGCGGCAACAGCATAAATTGCTGTCGCCGCATTGCTGATCAAGGGTTACTTATCGTAAAAGATTATTTACTCAAATGTTCTTCAACGATTTGTTGAGATTTATCAGCTGTATCTTCCACTTCGCCTTTTGCTTTTTCTAACTTTTGAATATATTGTTTCAAACTTGTGTTTTCAGCAGTTGCTTCGTCTAATTTTTTTTGCGTATCTGCTAACTGAGTTTCTAAATTTGCTTTTTCTTGTGTCAGTGTTGCGATTTGTTGGTTCAAACCATTTACAGTATTTTGTAATTCTGAAAGTTTTGCTTGTGCTTCTTGTAGTCTTGCAGTCCAGTCTGCATTCAAACGATTGATTTCATCATTTTTTTGGTTGATTTCGTCTAGTTTCGCATTGATTTCATTTTGTTTGCTTTGTAGTTGTGCATCCTTGCTGACTAATTGACTTTCTAAGTTTTGTTTTTCTGCTGCCGATTGATTTTTTTGGTTTTCTAATTCATTTACTTTTGTTTGGTATTCTTGGACATCTGCCTTTGAATCTTGCAATGTCTGTTCTTTTTGTGCTAGTTGAGCGGTAAGATCTGTAATCGTTTGCTCTTTATCTGTCAACGTATGGTCAAGCTGTGTCAGATTCTCATTGATTGTATCGATATCTGTCTCTCCACCCCACAAAATAATTTCATTTGCGTAACGCGTGCCTGTATAGCCAATTAGACATAGAAATGCAACCACGATCCCACCAGCAATAATTTTCTTTTTCATTATGTAGCTCCTTCATTTAATATTTTTACACACTAAAAGTAAGTGATTTCACATGCAATGTCAAGCACTTTTAAATCACAGTTGTAATTTTAATAGAAACGCTATTAAATTCTCATTTAATCTTCCTTTTTTATGTATCTGAAAAACTTTTCATAGAGAAAAATATACCTTAACACTTTCTTAATTATAGATGTATGGTAAAAATAAATGAAAAAAACTAGTTTTTCTTAAACGTAATCCTTTTCATTTCATAAATTACTGTGTTTATTACAAAAAACGTGGATTTGTCATAAATTGTCATGCTTCTTTTACCTATGAAATATTTTCACG
>NZ_BJLL01000081.1:0-7839 GCF_007996925.1 Enterococcus sp. NBRC 3427
TTTTGAACACCGTTTAAGAAAGAGGACGTAAGCCTGCCGTTCAACTCCGAGTCACAAGAAACAATTTCAAAAAAACAGCTTCTTATGTTTTATGGATATTGTGACTTGTGACCGAGGAGTTGGCAGGAGAACACCGTTTATTCGGAAAAAAGGACTGTGACAGACTTTTGTCGCAGCCCTTTTTTGCAATCCAATTATACGAACAGTTGTGGTTTAATTGACGGCAGCTTTTTTCTTTCAGGTCTTTTTAAAAGCAAGTGAAACTTCTTATTTTCATGAGCTTTTTTCAATTCAAGGTACAACTTGACATAATCTGTCTTTCCTTCCAAAAAATTCACTACATAATAACTTGTATCCGTTTCTTTGGGCATAAGATGTACAGAAGAGACGATCAGAAAATCAATGGGTTGTATTTCTTCATAGGATAATTCCTTCAGTTCGATAAAGGACAAGTCTTTTAAAAAATTCTTGATATCTTGGGTAAAAAAATAATTTGTTTCCATCACTAAAGAAACTTGTAACTTAGTTGAATTTTCATTGTCCTCACAACATTGCAAAGTCAGCCATGCAAATATTTCAGCTAAATCGTTACAGCAAATAGAAAGCCATTGATAATTATGTCGCCGCCCCATCTTATTCAAGAAGAAGGTAAAATGCTCTTTTAAATAGTAATAACTTGAAGACTTCTTTTTATGAAAATAATTCATTAGAAAGAAAAGTGTCGGTACACGCTTTGGAAAAAGATAATAACAAAAAAGAATATTAAATAAATGGAGGTGAACAATTTGATTGTGTTGAAAAACACGGTCATCAGGAAAAATCTCAGTTTGCCAATAATTGTCAAGTTCTTTCAATAATGAAGAAAGCAGCTGTCCTTTTTTGTCGAATATGTCTAAAGCTTCATTAAGAGTAGGATTCTCATATTGAAAGGTCGGTGCATAAAACACCATAAATTGTGCAAAACGAAATTCACTGTCTTGATGAGAGGTGGGAATAGAAAAATGTTCACCAAAAAGGCATTTTATTCGATGATCATTACTAAAAACTGCTTCGCTATAGCGAGGGTCATCCTCTACATAGTGACCTTGTGCAATCCGCTGAGTGGTAATCCCAGCAAAAAGACAAACTTCTTTTTTTCCTACGAAACTCCAATTTAAAGATGTATGCTTAGTAAGTTCAGCCAATTTTTTTAATAACTCAGATTTTGAGACGTAAAAAGCATAATCTTCATTTCCGCGAGAAGCTGCCCAAAGAATATTGAATAATATCAAGCGAATCAAGCGTTCGTCTCCTTTGAAAGATAATTGGCTGCGATTAAAAATGACATCGAATTCCTGTACATAATCGGCTAATGACTGCAGATGCCGCATAGCAGAAGCACGACTAATGAAATTTTCTTGGCAGAATTCCACCAGATTTTTCTCTGGATAGAAAAGAGAAGATTTGATCGCGCGATAAGGGAGGCTATGCTGGATAAGATATGAATAATAATAATCATAGTTTAAATCAGTTGGCAGATTCTGGTTGATCTTGTTTTTTGACAATAATTTGAATCCAGAAAAGCAAAAGGCATCAAATTCATTCTCCATTTCATTCAATATATTTTTTACGATAGTAGAAGATAGATCAAGTTTTTTACTGATCTTTTTGATAGTTAATTCATGTTGCTCCTCCAATAGATGAAAAATTGCTAACTTGCGGCGTTCTTTCTGGGTAAACACAATATTGAAAAACATAGGACCTCCTTTTTGATTGCTTATTTCTTTAAATAATTAAAAATACAAATATTTTATAAACTATTATTCAACTCCAGATCATTTCTAGATACCTCTTCATTTTTCTTTATATCCACTTAAATTATATTTTTCTCATTTTTTTGATTTTATTCCCATTTTATTGTCTCAAATTTGATCGATAAATACAATTTATTTGAGAAACCACTTTCATTATTTATAGGTTAATGTTTTTTATTAAGTTGATTGCTACCTTTTATTATGGATTTAATGTCTGTTTACGGTATTTTTTTGTTATTATATTTTTTAACACCTTTTTTCTAATCTATTTGCAATCTTATTTTAATTAAGTTAAATTTTAGGTATCGGATAAAAGATGAGAACGACTATATCGGAGCTTTTTGAAAAAATCTCACTAATATTCAAGAAGGGGAAGAGAGGAAATGAAAAAAACGAAAACTGTCTCACATTATGGCAGTGTAGTTTTTATGGTTGCTGTACTATTTTTATCGCAACTTACGGGACTGTCGCAGATCACTTTTGCCAAGACTGAGTCTGAAAAAGTAGTAGCTGATGAACATGCAAATATTGTGATCGATTACGAAATGGATGAGGAACTGAAGCAGATACAATGGAGTATGACATATAAGAAGCATGCAAAAGATGAAGCTGAATATCAAATGCAATTTAAGCTGGAAATAGTTGAACATGAAGGGTTATTACTGAGAGAAAGCATTCAGGAAATCGAACGAACCTTTGGAAAAGTAGGACCAGTTGATGAGGAATGGTACTACGCAGGTGATTTTTCTTCGGAGAATGAGAGAATTGAAATCGTTTTTAAAAGCCTCATAGTAGAAGAATATAATCAATACCATCTAAAAATTACGCCAAGACTGATGAAACAAACAGGAGATGAATTAGAAGAGATATTCATTGGTGACCAGACAGAGTACGTAGTCGCAGTTGATTTGCCGGAAAATACCGCCGTATCTGAAATAAATGGGGAGCCTACTGAGATTTCTGATAAGCCAGAAGCATCAAGAGAAGAACCAGTGGAAAATGCTCAAACAGAAGCGGAAGAAGTTGAAACCTATGCCGCAAATACATTAGATTCCAATTTGAATTGTGCTTTTGCAGATGCTATTCCTTTAAATCACTTGTTTGCAAGACCAAGTCATATTTTCACACTTGCACCTAATGTCGCAACATTAGATCAAGACTACCGATTAAGTTATATGACGCCTTCAAATTTGAGTTCATTGCTATATAACAGAGGGCATATGGTTTCAACAAGTTCTAACAGGATTGATTTTACGAACATGTCTACGGATATCGGATTTACAAGTTATCTCTATTTTGATGAAGATACAGAGGGAATCACGTTCTTTCTTCATGATGGGAATCCTACTAATTTGTTTTTCAGCAGACGGGGTATCTACAATATGTATGATCCTACAGCAGGGCATTCACCTAAGTCATTAGGAGCGTATTATCACCCAGATCTTTTGACAGGTATAGCTCCTATTGATAAATATATAGCGAATGGAATGATTCTTGAATTCGATAATAAAATTTCTAATGGTCCTCTTCTAAATCTCAATGCATTAGGAGATCGAGAATTCTCTGGTGCCCATATTGCAGCAGCGCCTTCGGGTAATCCGACTACTAAATCTTTTAAAAAAGACTTTGGCAGAAACAGTGAATTTTCGACTGGTAGCTGGTGGAAATTGGATATCAACATTACCCCAGCAGGGATGCTTACCTTTACAATGGAGGATCTGCGCCAAACAGGAGGATATGGCATAACAGAAGGCGTCATCAATATCAATGACTATTTTACCAATCTTCCATCGAAGAAACTATATTGGGGATTCACTGCGACTGCTGAATTTTCCCTTCTTAGTCCTCGTGCAGATGCAGCAATCTTTTTAACCAATCCACGATTTGAGGTCCAAGGGGAATTGGTGCATGAGATTACAACGCAAGAGCAAGGTGTGACGGTGAATGTGAATGGCAAAAAAATCCCTATCAATACAGAATTGGAACACACAGTTACATTTTACAACGAAGAAGGCGATGGTAGTATCTTCCTTAATCCTAGTGAAGATAATGGTATCACTATCTTGACTTCTGATGAAGAAGAAAGTAAATCCAATCCTTTTGAGTTTACTGAATTAATCTTATTAGAAGATGGCTATCAACCATATTTTACGTATCAAGAACTAGATAGTGACGGTGAAAATGCTACATCAATAGATGTAAATGCTTTTTATGTTTCATCCACCCAGCGCTTTTATCCAGAGGAAGCTATCGAGATTCCTATAGGAACAGAAGTGACGTTGCATTACAAAACAAAAGTAAAACCAGAGTTTCAAGGACTTGAAAACCATAACGTCTATGAACGGGTAGAGTTTATTGGTAGATCAGGCACTACAACCGGTGAGTATTATTATGCTCAAGTCGAACATGCAGTTGAATACGAGATCCAGCGTGAACCTAACCACCCACCAGAAATTGACAACTTACGAACGACAAATGAAGTGTTTGGCGAAAAAAATACATTTATTGATTTTCAAGATCCGTTCCATTTTACATTTGATTATCTTGATCCAGACTTAGATCGTTTGTATTACAGCGTATGGATCAATGATGAGTTATTGATTGAAAATCAGATAATCACAGATGCAGAAGAAGAATTCAAAATGCATCAATCACGAGGGTTCAAAATCGATCTAAAAGATTCAGATGGTGTTTTCAAACTAGGAGAAAATACAATCAAGCTCACCCTTACTGATAATCGACCTATCAATAATGAGATTACTTATCTAGAGCTAAATGAAACCTTCACTGTTGAAGGATTTATCGGATTTGAATTCGTGACAGAAGAATACAGCTGGAAGTATGCTCGATCACAATTGCCAATGAACAGACAAGCACAAGCTCGTGAAGAAGGGATGCGTGTTGTTACTAGAAACACATTGAATACATCGGATTCATATAGAGTGACCGTATCCGCTGAAGAACTAAATCATGTGGATATGCAACATGCGATTAGTGAAGAGTATCTTGTGTTCAAAAATGAACGGGGAGAAATCGCACTTTCTGCTTTAACGCTTGAAATTGACAAAAAGTATGAATTTTCGGAGGAAGAAGGGCTATTGCTGCGGCTAAACAATCAAGAGGCGTTAGGCGCATATTCTGGAACGATCACGTGGAAAATTGAGGATGTGTTATAGCAAGAAGCTAGCTTTGAAAGGGGGGATCGTATGGCTGGCTAGATACTAGAAAAAAAGTGGAAAGGAGAAAACAATGAAATCAAAAATCCGATACTGGATAATTTCTGTTCTTCTTCTACTCCTGTTCTCGTTATCGATGCCAGTGGTGAATGCTGCTACCCAAGCTGGTGAAACGCATGCAGTCATAGAAATCAATGAACGGGAGATAGGAAAGCAGACTGAAATGGGAGAAGAAAAACAGAAAAGCAGTTTTCCAGAGGCAAATGAAGCAAAGGCAGGATTGATTTCATTTGCTGGGACGCTGTTGATTATCGGCGTTATTTTAGTCTATCGTCATCAAATACGTGGAGGCGAAAAACATGAAAAATAGATTTTCGCTAGCGTTATGGAGTGCATTATTCATAGGAATGTTTAGCTGTTCTTCTGCTGTTCACGGACAGACCGAGGGCACGACTTCTCTGAAAATCGTTCCTTTGAATGAACAATTTCCACGGATGCTATACATTGATGATTTACTGTTCGTATCGCGCTATACAGATGAACACAATCAAATCCATCGAGAGAGCAACGATTTATCGATTACCTTTCTTGATTCTCGAAAAGAGAGCACAGAATGGCAACTACAACTGAAAACAGAAGACTTCCGTTGTAAAAAAGATGGCCATCTTTTGACTGCCGATTATCAATTAGGCAGAGGCATGTTCAGCGGAAAGAACGAAGAAGCTGTCGAAGGATTGGAAGCTTTCGAATATGATCACCAAGATGCAGGAAAAGAGTATCGTACGATCATCCAGTCAACAGGAAACAAAGAACGTGGAATCGTTACATATACGATTCCTGGCGAGCAGTCAACACTCTCTTTTCCTGAGGGGACATCTAGTGGTCATTACTACTCGAAACATTATTGGCGATTTGTGAATGCAGAATTTTGATGAGAAAAAAGGAGGACAAAAAATGAAAAAATTAGTAGGGGTTTTAAGTACAAGTGCGATGTTATTTACATGTTTTGCACCAACAGTCATGGCAGCAGAATTTGGTGAACCAATGGATGGAACGACTAGAGTGGAGATCACTGACTTTTTAGTAGTGGATGATCTTCCAACTTACCCAGGAATTTTTACACTCGATGATGTTCCTGATATCGATTTTGGTGAACATACGGTCGAACAGATCAGTACGAATGCTACTGTTGAAGGTTCTTTCGTTGGAGAATTAAGAGCTTCCGATTTTCGTCCGCTAGAAGCCAGCAAAACAGAAGCTTTAGAATTGATCAGCGAATACACTGGTGTTGAAGATACAACAGAGCTGACAGCAGCTTGGGAGAATGCTGTAGTTGTGGGAGATTGGGTATTGACAGTCAGTGCAACAAACTTAACAGATGATATTGCTTCTGCTCTTACGATCAATGGAGAAAATGTATTAGAATCTGCAACAACTCTTCCGATATCTTATGTTTCCGGTACTTTTGATCATATAAATGAACTCACATCAGAAGCGCCAACACTAATAGTCAAAGCGAATACACCGGTTGGAGAGTATACTGGGACAGTTACTTACACAGCAGTTGATTCGATCTAACAGCAATATTTCAAGTAAAATAATTCGTTTTACTTGTAAACAACCGCAAAAGGATGGAGCGGATAAGCTAACTCCGTCCTTTTTACATAAAATGGAGGGATGAAAAGTGAGACGACATTTAGTATTGGTTTTGATAATTTTGTTAATACAGCTAGTTTTTCCTGGAATCGTCGTTTTTGCTGATGAAAACCATGGAGCAGACTATAGCGTCCATCCTATTTTACCGGACAATCAGCGAGAAGGACGTTCATTCTTTGATTTACGAGTAGAACCTGGAACAAAACAGACACTACAGATCCAGATCAATAATTTTTCTGACCAGGAGCAAACGTACTTTATCAATGTCAATACAGCTCAGACAAACGGAAACATAGTGATTGACTACGGACAAAATGAATTACCAGAGGAATCAATCATTCAGCAACCCATCTGCGCATTGGTCGATTATCCAAAAGAAGCAGTGATTCCAGGGAATAAAGCAGGAGTCGTTACTTTAGAAGTACAAGCACCTGATACTTCCTTTGATGGAATCTTATTAGGCGGGATCCAAGTGAAAAAAGATTTTTCAGCTGAAAAAGAAGAAAGTAATCAGCCTTTTTTTAGCGAATACGCTTATGTGGTTGGGTTGATGATGAGCGCAAATGACAAGGAAGTTGTGCCGGATCTGAGGTTGAATGAGGTACGTTCCGAAGTGATCACCAACAATGCTGGTGTGGTTGCTGTGCTAGAAAATCCTCAACCAATCAATATCAAGGGAGTGACCGTTGAAGCAACTGTTCATTCAAAAGGACAGGAAGAACCGATAATGACACGAAAAATCGAAAATGGTGGTATTGCTCCTGAATCAGTTTTTGCTATGCCTATTTATCATGGGGAAGCTGGAAATACGAAACCTTTAGAATCGGGTGATTATCAACTTTTAGTCGAAGCACAAGATGAGACAAGGCAAAAGTGGTTGCTGACAAAAGACTTTACGATTACGAAAGAACAAGCAAACTCAGTCAATCATGAGGTTTTTACTGTAGAAAATAATACAAATTCTTTGTTGTATATCATTATCGGTGCCCTAGCAGCGGTTCTTTTAGTCGGTGGTTTCTATGTATATTGCAGAGGAAAGAAATTCCGCAGAAGGTGATTCCTATCGAATATTAAGTGAAATCTGTTTTATAAGAAGTAGGAAAAATAAGAGTAGGGGCTGTGACAAAAGTCTTGTCGCAGCCCTTTTTTCCGGATAAACGGTGTTCTCCTGCCAACTCCTCGGTCACAAGTCACAATATTCAATAAACATGAGG
>NZ_BJLL01000082.1:0-7665 GCF_007996925.1 Enterococcus sp. NBRC 3427
AACACTATTTGTTCGGAAAAAGTGACTAACTATGACACAATTTTTTTCACAGTCCCTTTTTTCACTTGATTTGATTCGTACCAGCGAACTTGACGAGAACTTTCTTGGTTTGGTAACTATATGGTATTCTTTTAACATCCTCGTTTGCTTCTTCTAATTTATTTATACAAAGTCACACTTTTTTAAACATCTGTTCTTCGATACATTTCTATTTCTTTTAAACATCGATACCAATATTTTGAACTTAAGAGTGCATACCAAATGGATTCATTTACTCTTCGTCAGTTACGAAGATAATCAAAATCTCCAACTTCCCTACTTATTTCGTTTTGAGAATTATCGAAGCAATCTTACATAAATAACTAAAAAACAAAAAACCAGAAAATCAGTATACTGATTTTCTGGTTTTACATGGTTTGTTCAATAAAAAGCTGTTGGAACTGTTAATATTAAATTATCGCATCGTTACGAATTCTTCCGCTCCTGTTGGATGGATGGCTACTGTATTGTCAAAGTCTTCTTTAGTTGCACCCATCTTGATAGCCACGGCAAAACCTTGCAGCATCTCATCGACACCAACACCAATAGCATGTAAGCCGACGATTCTTTCTTCTTTTCCGACACAGATCAATTTCATTTCGCATTTTTGGCGATAATCATTTAATGCAAAGTACATTGGGGTAAAGCGTGAACGATAAACTTTCAATTCATTTTCGCCATATTTTTCCAATGCTTCTTCTTCTGTCAAACCAATTGTTGCAATTGGTGGATGCGTAAAGACGACTGTCGGAACAAGTTTATAGTCAAGATAAGAATCTTTCTTTCCATTAAATAAACGTTCTGATAAACGTCTACCAGCTGCGATTGCAACAGGAGTCAGATCTAATTTACCGATCACATCACCAACAGCAAAAATATGTTCATCCGTTGTATTTTGGTATTTATCTACTTTGATAAACCCTTTTTTGTCCAATTCCACATTTGTATTTTCCAGACCTAATTTTTCGGTATTCGGTACACGTCCACCGGCAAAAAGTACACAATCACCAGTTAAGGTTTCACCATTTTCAAATAGCACCGTATATTCGTCATTGTTTTTAGTAATTTCTTTAGCAATATGATGTGCGTAAGTTTTTATTCCAGCTTCTTGGTACATTTGGATCAAATTGTCCGAAAGCATTTTATCAAACGTTCTAAGTGGTCGTTCTTTTCGATATGCCCACATGACTTCACTACCTAAACCACGAAATACACCTGAAAGTTCAGCCGCAATGTATCCAGCACCTAAAACGATTGCTCTCTTAGGTAACTCTGTTAATTCAAAAAATCCATTTGAATCAATTGCGTATTCTCCACCAGGAATGGTCATTTTACTTGCACGGCCTCCAGTAGCGATCAAGATTTTAGGAGCACGATAGGTTTCACCGTTTACTTCGATCGTTTGACTATCGATAAAAGTAGCGTAACCTTTTATAGCCTCGACATGATTGCTATCTAATCCTCTTTGATAAGCACCGTGTAGAAAATCAATATATTTTTCTCGTCTTTCTACTAGACCGGCGAAATCAACATTTTTTAAATCTGCTTGGATACCGTAACTTGAGGCATCTCGTTCAATTGTTTCCAAAATCGTACTTGCTTGCCACATAACTTTTTTAGGTACACAACCGACGTTGACACATGTTCCGCCCAATTCATTCGCTTCAATCAGCAAAACTTTTGCGCCATGCATCCCTGCTCTGTTTGCTGAAGCAATACCGCCAGAGCCGCCACCAATTACGATGTAATCATATATTTGCATTTTGTTCCTCCTTATTGAAGAGATCAATCAAAACCTTTATTTAACGATCCTTTTTCTACAGAAAACAAGTGTAACACTTTTCTTGAATTTTGTATGCGAAGATGCTTAAAACAGGGATATATCAGCTTTTTCCTTATTTACGTTTTCGGATCATATCTCCAGGTTTCACCGGCTGTGCGACTGGCATAGTTAAAATCATCATTGGATTTGGTGCTCGGTCAATGGATTCGCCTTCTTCATTATGCATAACTTCAACGGTTTGACTGAAATGACTGAATCCTGGACCATAAAATTCGATTTCATCTCCTACAGAAAACAAGTTTCTCTGACGTATCGTAGCAATCTGTGTTGCCTCATCATAAGATAATACTTCACCGACAAATTTATATACTGGGATTTTACGACGTTCACCGAATAATTGTTCGTTTTCAGTTGGTGTATTGTAGTAAAAACCTGTAGCTAATTCTCGTTGTGCTACTTTCCATAACTCGTCGATCCATTCTTGCTTGCAGACATAGTTTTCAGGATCTTCCATATAACTGTCTACAGCCGCTTTATAGACATTTGACACCGTAGATACATAATGGATCGATTTCATTCTTCCTTCGATCTTGAAGCTGTCTACGCCGTTTTCAATCAATTCTGGAATATGTTCGATCATTGACATATCCACTGCACTCATCGAGAATTCTTCTTCCACTTCGCCTGTATCAGTTAAACTGTTTCGTTCTTGACCAAAAGGCATATCGAACAATCCATACTTCCAGCGACAAGATTGAGAACATCCGCCACGGTTTGCATCCCGCATCGACATATGGTTGGACAATGTGCATCGACCAGAATAAGAGATACACATGGCACCATGGATAAATGCTTCGATTTCGGTATCCGTATTTTTACGAATCTCTGCCACTTCCTCCATTGAAACTTCACGAGCTAAAACGACACGTTCCAACCCTTCTTCTTTCCAGAATTCCAATGTCTCAAAATTAGTTGCTGAAGCTTGAGTGGATAAATGGATCGGCAGACCTGGGGCTTCTGTCGCACAAATTTCGATCAAAGCTGGATCAGAAACAATCACTGCAGAAATACCGACATCACGCAAACTGCGGAAAAATTCCCCTGCTCCATCTTCATTTCCTTCATGGGTGACCATATTAGCAGCAACGTATACCTTCGCATCATGTTCTTTTGCAAAAGCAACTCCTTCAGCCATTTCTTCATAAGTAAAATTACCTGCACGGCTTCTTAAACCATATGCATTCCCGCCAATATATACTGCATCTGCTCCATAATGGATCGCGGTTTTTAACTTTTCCAGTGTTCCTGCTGGCGCTAGGATTTCTGGTCGTTTCAATTTTCTTTTTACTGTCATTTCTTTCATCATACTCCTTATTTGATAGCAGAAGGATCAATATAAAAGAATCCTGTATCTAATTCACGGTTTTCAGGATGCAATTTACTGATTTCGCTAGTCATTTTTTCCGCTTTTTCTTGATCCCAGCTACCTTCTAAAATTTGTTTTTTTGCTTCGGCGAATAGTCGAGTGATGTTTACGAATTTTTCGCCTGGAGTAAATAATCCGTCCAATTTCCATGTACAGTAATGATGCTGATAAAGTTCATTCAATTCATTCGAGAGATTCAGATCATTGCTGGCAAAAATATGTGTGCCATGACTATCTTCATAAATAGAATAATGTGTCTCTTCTTTTTTAGGTTCCGAGATAAAAAGACCTCTTTCACGATCTTTTTGTTCGTCTTGTTTCGTATAGTTATAGTAATTCTGTAGCAGTGGACGTTTGGATTGATGGATGCATGTAGCACCATACACAAGGGTTTCTACAGGAATATCGAGTTTTTCTTCCATCGCCTTCATCTCTTCAAAAGGAACTTCACGAGCAAGTACTGCTCCAACTGCGCCTTTTTTCGCCCAGAAATTGATTTGACGTGCGCTCGTTACTAATGTTTCAGCATCATAAATATACGGTATACGCAATTCAGGATTTTTTTTCATCGTATAAATAATACCTGTATCACCAACTGTGATCACATCTACGTTTATTTCTTTTAAAAAAGCCAAATATTCAGGTACATTTTTCATTTTTTCAGGATGAATGATCCCATTTACAGCAATATTCGCTTTTTTACCATACTTGTGTGCTAATTCTACCAATTGTCGCTGTTCTTCTCGTGTAAATGAAGCAGGCAGACGCAATCCAAATTGCTCTTCACCGAAATATAGTGTATCTGCACCTGCAGCAAGCAACTGTTCTGCTTGTTCAATAGTTTCTACTGTGGTTATGAGTTCGATCATAATTTTCTCCTCCTACAACTTCATAATAGTAGCATAGCTCTAAAAACTTTCCAATACTTCTTCTATTTAAAGTCGGATTTTTGAAAATTATTTCACAAAAAATCAAAATAAAGTTCGATATATTCTGTCCAAATATAAAAAGAGATTGTGACAAAAATCTTGTCACAACCTCTTAATCAAGTCTTACTATTATAAAAATTCAGCTACACAGGCCAAGTAACTATAGGGAACCTACTGTTTCCTTTTTAGGTCCGCGAACATTCAATGTGATCTTACCTTTTGAAGCACCTACTGTTACGTGGTCACCTAAACGAATTTCTCCGCCAAGCAAAGCCTCGCTCAATCGATCTTCAATTTCTTTTTGAAGTGCGCGACGGATTGGACGTGCACCATATTCAGGATCAAATCCAGCTTTCCCGATCACATCGATTGCAGATGGTGTGATTTTCACTTGAATATCTTGTTCTTTCAATCGTTTGATAATCGCTTTGCTCATGATTTGGACGATTGTATGGATTTCATCTTTACTCAATGAATGGAAGACGACAGTCTCATCGATTCGATTCAAGAATTCAGGTCGGAAAGCTTTCTTTAACTCTTCTAAGATACGTTTTTGCATGGCTTTGTGATCTTTAGTAACATCTTGGACATTGAATCCGACATTTTTTTCTTCTCGAATTTGTGTCGCTCCGATATTTGAAGTCATAATCATGATTGTATTTCTAAAGTCCACTTTTCTACCTTTAGAATCTGTTAAATGACCATCATCCAATACTTGCAGAAGTAAATTGAAAACGTCTGGATGTGCTTTCTCCACTTCATCTAAGAGAATCACTGAATATGGTTTTTGACGAATTTTTTCTGTCAACTGTCCACCTTCATCATACCCTACGTATCCTGGAGGAGACCCGATTAATCGGCTTGTACTGTATTTTTCCATAAATTCTGACATATCAACACGGATCAGGGCATCTTCACTTCCAAACATGACTTCTGAAAGTGCTTTGGCCAATTCTGTTTTTCCGACACCAGTTGGTCCAAGGAACATGAATGAACCAATTGGACGATCAGGATCTTTCAATCCGCTTCGTGCACGGCGGATCGCACGTGAAACTGCTTTGACAGCCTCATCTTGACCAACGACACGTTCATGCAGAAGTCCTTCCAGTTCTAACAAGCGTTCGCTTTCTTTTTTCTCCAACTGCTGTAGAGGGACACCAGTCCACTCCGATACAACTGTAGCAACATCTTCTTCTGTTACACGATCAGAATAACCTTGCTCCTGTTTTGCTTCAATTGCAGAAACTTTTTGCAGCTTTTTACGTAGTGCTTTTTCTTGTCTGCGTAATTGAGCAGCATTTTCAAAGTCTTGTTTTTGGATCGCTGCTTCCTTTTCTTGTACTAGTTCATCGATTTCTAGTTTGATCACAGTTGATTTTGTTAAGTGATCGGTTTGATCCAAACGGACTTTCGCTGCTGATTCATCGATCAAATCAATTGCTTTATCGGGTAGTTGACGAGAAGTGATATAACGAACAGAAAGATTGACTGCTGCTCGTACAGCTTCATCTGTGATCTCCACTCCATGGTGCTCTTCATATCTTGTACGTAATCCTTGAAGAATCACTTCTGCTTCTTCAGGAGTTGGCTCATCTACTTGAATGCGAGCAAAACGTCGCTCTAATGCAGAATCTTTTTCGATATATTTTTGATATTCATCTAGGGTCGTTGCTCCGATCGTTTGTAATTCTCCTCGAGCTAACGCCGGTTTCAAGATATTCGAAGCATCAATTGCTCCTTCTGCTCCACCTGCACCAATTAAGGTATGCAATTCATCAATGAATAAGATTACTTGACCATCATTATAGATTTCGTCGATGACCTTTTTCATTCGATCTTCAAATTCACCGCGATATTTCGTACCAGCAACCAAAGATCCCATATCAAGCATCATCAGGCGCTTTTCTTGCATGTCTTCTGGCACTTCACCTAAAATGATTTTTTGAGCTAACCCTTCAGCAATGGCTGTTTTGCCTACACCAGGTTCACCCACCAGTACAGGGTTATTCTTTGTCCGTCGGCTAAGAATCTGGATAAGCCGTTTCACTTCTCTCGAACGACCAACAACTGGGTCCAGCTTGTTTTCTTTTGCTAATTTCGTCAAATCACGTGCTAATGAATCTAGCGTAGGTGTTCCTTGCGGTGTTTGCCGTTTATCTTGTACATTTACATTTCTACGACGATTCATTCCTTTTCCAGCAGAATCACCAGCTAGCCCCATTTTTTGTTTCAGAACTTGACGGGCTTTTGAAAGGCTGATACCTAAGTTGATCATGATTCGAGTAGCCATGATACTTTCATCTTTTAATAAGCTCATCAAAATATGTTCTGTTCCAACTTTTTGAGAACCAGTTTTCTTCACTTCGCTGCTAGCTAAAGCAAAAACTTGTTTCATTCTTGGTGAATATGGAAGAAAGACTCCTTTAGGGTAAGAACGGATACCACCATAACCAATCAGATGTTCAATTTCTTCATAAATTTCCGTTTCATTCAAATCCATTTCACGTAATACTTTTCCAGCAATTCCATTTTGCTCGACCACTAAGGCTAGTAAAACATGTTCTGAACTAACTGATTGATGTTTCAACCGTTTTGCTTCTTCTTGTGCAATTTCTAATACTGCTTGGGCTCTTTCAGTAAAAAGTTCTTCCATCTAATCTCACTTCCCATCTTCATAACTTAAACGTTCCAGAAATGCTCGGAGAATCCGAGCACGTGTATGATCTTCATATTCATTGAAATTCAATGTGTTTTTTGCAATTGCACTCAACATCAAGTTTCCTTCTTTTTTTGTAATTATTTGGTCTTCATAAAGTTTTTGAATAATAGCAAAAGCATTTTTCTCACTGATTGTATCATCAAATAACTGATTTATCTGCTCAAGTAATTGTTTTTTATCTGAAATCCTTACTTTTGCAATTCGTATATAACCACCACCACCACGTTTGCTTTCTACTAGATAACCACGTTGGATGGTAAAACGGGTATTAATCACATAGTTGATTTGTGAAGGAACACAGTTAAAGAGGTCTGCCATTTCAATCCTTCGAATCTCGATCATTTCACTATTTTCCAGAATTTTCTTTATATATGATTCAATTAAATCCGAGGTATTCTGATGTGCCATCTTATTCATTCCCTTTGACTAATATTGACCTTAATTATAACGAATTTGATAATAGAAAGAAAGAAGAACGCTTTTTGTTAAATAAATCCTTTAGAATCAACAAAAAAAAATACGGAATATACTATTCCGTATCGACGCGCCCAAGAGGAGTCGAACCCCTAACCTTTTGATCCGTAGTCAAACACTCTATCCAGTTGAGCTATGGGCGCATATTCAATTTAAAAAAATTATAAATCATTTGAAAACAAAAAGCAAGATAAAAAAAATCGGGAAGACAGGATTCGAACCTGCGACCCCTTGGTCCCAAACCAAGTGCTCTACCAAGCTGAGCTACTTCCCGTTTAAAAAATAAAAAAGACTA
>NZ_BJLL01000083.1:0-7567 GCF_007996925.1 Enterococcus sp. NBRC 3427
TAGATTTATTTATTTTAATATTAACGTTATTTAATATTTGATTTTTAAACTTATGAAAATAACGTATTTTATGTAAAAAACTGACCATAGGATAAATGGTCAGCAAATTCAGTGATTTAACTAAGTTTTGCGCTTTCTAAAGGAACAACTGTCTCTCTTTTGATCAAGCGATGAGGGATGACCAAGCGTACGCCGCTACTTAATTCTTCATGGATCAGTTCACGCAGTTTTTGCATAGCGACACGTCCTAATTCGGAGATATCGATATCGATGCTTGTAAGGTAAGGATGTGTCAATGTTGAGAAGATCGAGTTGTTGAAGCTAATGACGGAAAGTGTCTCTGGAATGACATAACCATACATTTGTGCCAACTGCATCGTGCGAAGGGCGAAGATATCGTCAATGACTACCAATGCTGTGGCTTCGTTTTCTTTCAACGTTTTCTCAAAAGTCAGATAATCTTCTGTATGTTCCAGTACTACACTGGAAAACGCAGGAAGATCAGCCATCATCATCGCTTTTTGATAACCGAAATATCGTTCGAAATACAAACTCTCATGAGTCGTATTCGTCACGAATAGGATATTCTTATGTCCATTCTGGATCAAAAATTCTGTTGCTTGTTTGCCTAGAAGCTGGTTGTCATTATCTACATAAACGATTTCGTTTTCGTGATGATAAGGCTGTCCGATCAAAGTGAAAGGGATGTGGTTTTGGTATAAATAATCAATGACAGGGTCTTGACTATCTGAATACACTAGAATAAAACCATCTACTTGTTTTTGTAGATGCATACGCTGGACGTTCTCTAACAGTAAATCAAAATTTTTAGCAGTAGCAATCGCTGTCGTCATATCATAATTCCGAGCTTCTTCGTTGATTGCTTCCATGATCTCAAGATAAAAGGGATTCCCAATCCGCTCTTTTGAATCAAGAGGGGGTAAGATCACGCCGATGGCACTGGAAATGCGTTTTCCTAGATTGCGGGCAGTCATGTTAGGAACATAACCTAGTTCATCCATGATTTTTCGGACTTTCTTCTTTGTTGCCTCGGAGATACTAGGATGATCATTGATAACACGAGAGACGGTCGAGGTAGCAACACCGGCTTTTTTCGCCACATCTTTTACGGTAATAGCCATGATAAAAACACCTTTCTCTTGTTATTGTGCAGAGAACCGATAAATCGTCTGACTGATCCGTTCTTGACCAGGATGGAGGTTAATCGATCCAAAGTTGGGGAAATGAACGATATCAGGGATTTCTTGCGGTTCGATTGCTAATCCGTAGTTTGAATGCATCTGTTTTCCGTTGACAGAGAAATCAGCTTCAAATCCAGTCGTAGAAAATAATACCATACTTTTATTGGAAGTTGCTATAGTCATTTGACGACCAGAATGCTTCTCGAGTAATTGTAAGGAAGTTCTGGAAAGCCTAGGATGATGCAAAAGAAATACATCATCTAGTCCAGCTGGATAACAAGCAAGGATTTCTTGCAGTGTTGGAGATTTTCTAAAGTCGATGGGCAGGTCTTCTTTTTTCGTCCAATTTCCAGTAGGTAGTTTTTCTTGATCTAATTCAAGTATACCATCTAAGAAGACCGTTAACTGATGGTCATAGATGTCTCTTTTTCCATTTCCTGAAAGGTTGAAGTAGGCATGATTGGTCGGATTGCAGATGGTTTCGACCAAGCTACTGGCAGAGGTCGTCATCTCTAACTCGTTTTTTGTCAAACGGTAAGTGATCGTAGCAGTGATTGGTCCTGGATAGGTAGAAAATTCATCTTTTAAGTAAAAGACCACGCCTATTGATGAAGGAGTTTTGAAAACTTCTACTTCCCAATATTGGAAAGACCAGCCTTTCGTGCCACCGTGGATATGGTGTGATCCGCAGTTTTTCTCCAATCTATGCTCACCCCAGGAAGCATCTCGGATCCTTCCAGCTACAGGTCCGACAGTTGCGCCAAAAAAGCTTTTATCTGTTAGAACATCTTCGAAATGATCGTAAGACAATAAAATATTTTCTGATTTTCCTTCTTTGTCTGGCGCGAAGATTTGATGCAGGCGGGCACCATAGTTGAGAAGAACGACTTCTAAATAGTCGTTCTTCAACGTGATTTTCTTTATTTCAGTCTCTGGGACTGGTACGACGGAGATTTCTGGATTATCCATGGTCATGCCACTTTTCTTTTAAGTAATCAATCGTAAGAAAAGTCGTATCAGGGACAAGCGGGATCTCCTCTCCAAGGTCTTCAGCACGTCCCACGCCAATTGGTTGAGCACCACTTGAGAGGATGGCTTGGATACCAGCTTGCGCGTCCTCGATCCCGATACATTCTTCTGCTTTTAGTCCGACAGCTTTTGCTGCAAGGAGGAAGATATCTGGCGCAGGTTTTCCGCTTGCTGCTTCTGCCGGGTCGGCAATAGCGTCAAAGTAAGGTGTGAGACCCATTTTTTCAAGTAGGAAAGGCCCATTTTTACTTGCAGAAGCAAGAGCGATCTTGATTTTTTCTTCTTTTAAAGAATCTAGTAAAGGGACGACCCCAGGGAAAACATCTTTTGGTTCGATCGTCTGGATCATCTCTAAATAATAATCATTTTTTCTTTTTGCTAATTCTGCAAATTCTTCCTTTGAAAAAGAGTGTTCTTTTCCGCCATAAGCTAAAAGCAAAGAGAGAGAGTCTTCTCGGCTGACGCCTTTTAGCTGTTCGTTGAATGTGCGGTCGATCGTAATGCCGATTTCCTGACCAAGCTTTTGCCAAGCACGATAATGGAATTCGGCAGTATCGGTAATGACGCCGTCTAAATCGAACAATACCCCTTTAAACATTTGCTTCCTCCTTTCTTAGCGTTATTTCTAGGCGATCCTCTAAAGTGTAAGACTGTTCATAGACGAAAAGTTCCAGAGGCATACCTTCTAATAACTCGAAAGTAACTTGTTCATCTGTAACTGAGATGAATAATAAACGTCCGCGATAATTGATATGGAAAGAATAAGCATTCCAGGTTTTTGGCAGAAATGGTGCGAATTTCAATTGATCATGGGCGGTTTTCATTTGAGCGAATCCTTGGACGATCGACAACCAGCTGCCAGTCATGGAAGTGATGTGCAAGCCGTCTTCTGTGTCGTTATTGTAATTATCCAAATCCAAGCGAGCTGTTCGTTGGTACATTTCTACAGCTTTGTTTTCCATTCCTAATTCTGCTGCTAAAATCGAATGGATACTTGGTGAAAGGGAAGACTCATGGACAGTCATTGGTTCATAGAAATCAAAGTTTTTTTGTTTTTCTTCTTTTGTAAAAGTATCGTTGAAGAAATAAATCCCCTGTAATACATCTGCCTGCTTGATGAAGCAAGATCTAAGGATTTTGTCCCAAGACCAATGCTGGTTCAGAGGAAGATCGCTTGTGGGAATATCGGATACAGGCATGAGATCTTTATCTAAGAATGTGTCATGCTGGACAAAAATACCTAATTCTTCGTCCACTGGGAAGTACATGTTCTCTGCGATATCTTTCCATTTGGCTAGTTCTTCTTCGCTGATAGTGATAGCAGCTTCTTCTTGATAAGTTAAATAATTTTCTCGCGTGTAACGCAAGACCCAAGCTGCGATCGTATTTGTATACCAATTGTTATTGATGTTGTTTTCATATTCATTTGGTCCAGTCACTCCGTGGATCATGTATTTATTTGCTCGTTTTGAAAAATGGACACGGTCTGCCCAGAAGCGGGCGATTTCTGCTAAAACTTCCAGACCTTCATTTTTCAAATATTCCGTATCACCGGTGTAATTCGTGTAATTGTAGATTGCATAGGCGATTGCACCATTTCGGTGAATCTCCTCGAAAGTGATTTCCCACTCGTTATGACATTCGACGCCAGTGAAGGTGACCATAGGATAAAGCGCGCCTTTTAATCCTTGCTGCTGAGCGTTGTGGATCGCTTGCGGCAGCTGGTTATGCCGGTATTTCAGAAGATTCTTAGTTACCTCGGGTTTGGCTAAAGCGAGATAAAGAGGGACTGCATACGCTTCTGTATCCCAGTAAGTGGCACCGCCGTATTTTTCTCCTGTGAATCCTTTGGGGCCAATATTCAATCGTTCATCTTCGCCGTAGTAAGTAGAGAATAGTTGGAACAAATTGAACCGAATACCTTGCTGTGCTTCTTCGTCTCCTTCGATGACCACATCGGCAAGCTTCCATCGTTCTGACCAAGCCGCTGTTTGTTCTTCTTTTGCTTGGATATAATTGTTTGTCTGATTTGCTAATTCTGAGACGGCTTTTTCTGCTTGCTGCGCTTCTGGGATATCTCGACTAGTAAGAACGATGATTTCTTTCTCTACTGTCCATGTCTCGCCTTGAGATAATTCAGCAGACAGGCAACCATGTAAGGCTAAAGTATCTTCGTGATAGTCAGGAACGACTGCTTTTCCGTTAACGAAATGACGCATTGCTGCAGTAACAGTGAATTGTTCGATCCCGAAGTTATTTGGAATAGTTTTGGTTGTCAAATAGCCGATTTCTTCTATGGTTCCACGATCGATCTCATTCCAAAAATGTTCATCATAGTTGCTGTCTTCGTTTTGGACATTTCCATCCAATTTCGATACGAGGTCGACTGTTCCATTACCTTCAAGCATTTCTATAGTTAAATGGATGTAAGCCGCTTCTTTTTTGACAATGCTTAAAAAACGTTCAAAGGAGATACGTACTTTATTAGTAGAAGTAGTAATTGTGAACGTACGAGATAGCACACCATTTTTCATATCTAGTTCCCAATAAAAATCTTCTGGTTCCAAAGAAGCCAAGTCGATCAGCTGATCGTTGATCGAAATATCTATTGCGATAAAGTTCAAGGCATTGATCACTTTTCCAAAGTACTCTGGATAACCGTTTTTCCACCAGCCGACACGTGTCTTATCAGGATACCAGACACCTGCCAAATAAGTACCTTGATGGTGGTCCCCTGAGTAAGTTTCTTCAAAGTTCCCACGCATCCCCATATAACCGTTTCCAATACTTGTCAGAGATTCTTGCAGTCGAAGATTTTTTTTATCTAATTGGGTCGTGCTGATTTTCCATGGATCAATAGCAAATAGTCGTTTGATCTGTTTCATTGTTCTCCTCCTAATGAGCTGTTTTATACGTTCATAATAAACGCAACCGATTGCGTAAGTCAATAGACAATAGGAAATATTTCATAGAAAAAAGCATAAAAATAAATTTTTTTCGAGCTATTTATAGAAGGAAACTTATGTATTATGGGTTTTAAAGAATGGTATAGACAGAAGAATAAAAAATAAAGCATTTACAAAAAAGAAAACGCACGCTATAATACATTTAACGAAACCGATTGCGTAAAGGAGCTAAACGGAATGAAAAAGATATTTAGTTTTGAGTTTTGGCAAAAATTTGGAAAGGCTTTAATGGTTGTGGTGGCAGTGATGCCGGCAGCTGGATTGATGATCAGTATAGGGAAATCAATTCCTTTGATCAATCCTGAGTGGACGCCGCTTGTTACAACGGGCGGAGTAATAGAAAATATTGGTTGGGCAATTATTGGTAATCTTCATATTTTATTTGCTTTAGCAATAGGAGGAAGTTGGGCAAAAGAACGAGCAGGTGGGGCATTTGCTGCTGGGATCTCATTTATTTTGATCAATCGGATCACTGGGGCCATCTTTGGTGTCACAAGCGACATGCTTGCGAATGAAGATGCGTTTACTCACACTCTTTTCGGTACGAAAATCATGGTTAAAGGGTTCTTTACAAGTGTGTTGGAAGCACCAGCTTTGAATATGGGTGTATTTGTAGGGATCATCGCTGGTTTTGTCGGGGCAATGGCTTATAATAAGTACTATAATTATAGAAAATTACCGGATGCTTTGTCTTTCTTCAATGGAAAGCGCTTTGTTCCGTTTGTCGTTATCTTATGGTCAACGATCGTGGCATTGATTCTTGCTGTTGTGTGGCCAAACGTACAGGCCGGAATCAATAATTTTGGTTTATGGATTGCAGAATCACAGGAAAGCGCACCGATTCTAGCACCGTTTTTATTTGGTACATTGGAACGTTTGCTATTACCGTTCGGATTGCATCATATGCTGACGATTCCTATCAACTATACACAGCTTGGCGGATCGTACGAGATTTTATCAGGTGCACAGGCAGGAACACAAGTTTTTGGACAAGATCCGTTATGGTTAGCTTGGGCCACTGATTTAGTGAATCTTAGAGGTGCAGGGGATATGTCACAATATGAATTTGTGTTGCATAACTGGACACCGGCTCGTTTCAAAGTAGGACAAATGATTGGTTCTTCGGGTATTTTGATGGGGATGGCATTTGCGATGTACCGTAATGTCGATCCTGATAAGAAAGCAAGATATAAATCAATGTATTTTTCAGCAGCGTTAGCTGTCTTTCTAACAGGTGTAACAGAACCATTGGAGTTCATGTTCATGTTTGCGGCTGTACCATTATATGCCATTTATTCAGTCATTCAGGGAGCTGCATTTGCGATGGCAGACATTTTACCATTGCGGGTCCATTCATTTGGAAATATCGAATTGCTGACGCGGACACCATTAGCTATCAAAGCGGGTCTAGGTGCAGATCTTATCAACTTCGTGTTATGTGTGATCGTTTTTGGTGTTGTTACGTATTTCTTAGCAAATTTCTTGATCAAAAAATTCAACTTTGCTACACCTGGGCGTAACGGAAATTATGACAATGACAGTGAAGAAACCACTGTATCTAACAGTGGAACAGGAACAGCAGATCAGCAAGTGGTTCAGATCATTCATTTGTTGGGCGGAAAAGAAAATATCAAAGATGTCGATGCCTGTATGACTCGTTTACGTGTAAGTGTAAACGATCGGGAAAAAGTTGGGACTGAAGAAGCCTGGAAACGAGCAGGAGCAATGGGGCTAATCGTCAAAGACAATGGAGTCCAAGCAGTTTATGGACCAAAAGCAGATGTCTTGAAATCAGATATCGAAGATTTGTTGCAATCAGGAGCAGAGATTCCAGAGCCGCAAATGGTTTCTACAGGAAATGGACAAGCAGATAGTAAGCATTACTTAGGTATAGAACAAGAACTAGTTTCCGCAGCTTCTGGGGAAGTGATTCCTTTAGCTGAAGTAAAAGATCCAGTATTCTCACAAAAAATGATGGGTGATGGCTTTGCTGTTATTCCAACGTCAAGAGAAGTTGTTGCGCCGATCGCTGGAAAAGTGACAAGTATTTTCCCTAGCAAACATGCAATTGGGCTAGAAACGAAAGATGGCGTCGAAGTTTTGATCCATATGGGGATTGATACAGTCCAAATGAATCAGTCAGCTTTTGAGATTGCTGTCAAAGAAGGACAAAAAGTAGGAACAGGAACGAAATTAGCTGAGATGAATCTTGAGGTGATCCAAAACGAAGAAAAAGATCCAACGATCATGATCGTATTTACGAATGATAAAGTGGAAGAAGTAGTGATCAAGCAATTAGGGACAGTGGCAGTTGGTAAAGTGATCGGCTCCATTAAAATATAAGGGGAGGTTGTGAAATCAGCGTCCTGA